>NZ_QCZG01000002.1 GCF_003097615.1 Pueribacillus theae | reverse complement strand
GGCTGGCCAGTAACAAAGGCTTTCAGCCGTAGAGCAAACCACCCGTTCACACGGGTGGTTTTGATTTGATCACAGATTTTCGTTTGCAAAGCCAGACAACGAAATATAAATTAGTTTAGGGTTTTGCCTAGTGAGAGCCGCTGGGAATTCCGGCTTTTAAGGTAAATTGTTTGGAAAAGGGTTGATAAGTATTGAGAATTTTTGATGCCCATTGTGATGTTCTGTATAAAATGTGGTCTGATCCCTCGATCGATTTTTACAGCGACAATAAATTGCATACGGATTATGTCTCCTTAAAAAAAGCTGCTTCGACGAATATTCAATGCTTCGCCATCTACATCCCTCCTCGTATCCATGAAAGCCTTCGTTTTCAAGCCGCCCTCGAAATGATCAACATCTTCTATGATAAAATTTTGACATTCCCTGACATTCGATTGATCACTACAAAAAATGATGCGTTAAATTTACAAGATAACGAAGTGGGCGCTATTTTAACGCTTGAAGGATGTGAGGCAATTGGGAGCGACTTAATAAGATTAAAAACACTATTTCGCTTAGGTGTCCGTTCGGTTGGCTTAACGTGGAATGAGGCAAATGCGGCCGCTGATGGAATATTAGAAGAAAGAGGGGCAGGTCTAACCTCCTTTGGAAAAAAAGTCGTGAAACTTAATAATCAATGCCATGTTTGGACCGATGTTTCCCATTTATCGGAAAAGGCGTTTTGGGATGTGATTGAATTGTCTGACTATCCTATTGCATCGCATTCCAATGCTAAAACCATTACGAATCATCGACGAAACTTAACCGATGCTCAAATTCTTTCATTGATAAAAAAGGATGGCGTTATCGGAATTACTTTCGTTCCAGAGTTTCTAAAAGAAAGTGGAGAAGCAACGATAGGCGACATATTAAAACATATCGATCACATCTGCTCGCTAGGGGGATATCGGCATATAGGTTTCGGTTCGGACTTTGATGGGATAGACACAACGCCCGCACAACTTACAAACTATTCTAAGTATCCGTTGCTAATCAATGAACTCCTTAAACGATATCCAGAACATATTGTAAAAGGATTTTTGTATAACCATTTTTTGAATCGGATCCCTTTTTAATTTTCCGAAGGATGCCAGAAAAAATCCTTAAAGAATCAGAAAACCAGCTACATTTTAGGGTTGCAAGATTCGATATTAGGGCGTATTATAGAGTCGACTAAGTCGATCTTTCTTTAATAAAGTAATCCTAGTAAATCTATGTGATATTTAGTTGAATGCGTAGCCCTTTAAGGATTTTTTGAGAGGTGGAAAATAGAATGAAAAATCAACTTTCATGGAAAGTTGGGGGACAGCAAGGAGAAGGAATTGATAGCACAGGAGAAATTTTTGCGATTGCATTAAATCGAATGGGCTATTATTTATATAGTTACCGCCATTTTTCATCACGGATTAAAGGCGGCCATACAAACAATAAAATCCGTGTAAGCACGTCAGAAGTCCGTTCAATTTCAGATGATTTGGATTTATTGATTGCTTTTGATCAAGAAACGATTGACGTGAACGCCCATGAGTTAAACGGCAATGGCGTGATTATTGCCGACGCGAAATTCAAACCAAGGAAGCCGGAAGGCATTGCTGCTCAATTATTTTCTGTTCCGTTTACAGAAATCGCAGCAGAGCTAGGAACTTCTTTAATGAAAAACATGGTGGCAATCGGTGCTTCCAGCGCTGTTCTAGGTTTGGACATTACGATTTACAAAGAAGTCGTCGAAGAAATCTTTATGAAAAAAGGCCTGCAAATCGTTGAAAAAAATATGGATGCCATACGTGCGGGCTACGAATTTTTCAATAAACAAGCCGGCGGCCAAATGGAAAACTTTGAACTTGCAAAAGCAGACGGCAAACGGCGCATGTTCATGATCGGGAACGATGCGATTGCGCTCGGGGCGCTTGCTGCAGGCTCCCGTTTTATGGCCGCTTATCCGATTACGCCTGCTTCTGAGATTATGGAATTCTTGATCAAAAAACTACCGGAAGTAGGCGGTACGGTCATTCAAACGGAAGACGAAATTGCCGCTGTTACAATGGCAATTGGCGCGAACTATGCCGGAACGCGCTCCTTTACCGCTTCAGCCGGCCCGGGATTGTCATTAATGATGGAAGCCATTGGGCTATCGGGCATGACGGAAACTCCCCTCGTTATTGTCGATACCCAGAGAGGCGGACCCAGCACAGGGCTTCCTACGAAACAAGAGCAGTCTGACTTAATGCAAATGATTTACGGGACCCATGGCGAAATACCAAAAATTGTTATGGCGCCAAGCACTGCAGAAGAAGCATTTTATGATGCGATTCAAGCATTTAATCTAGCGGAAGAATACCAATGCCCTGTTATTTTATTGTCTGATCTGCAGCTTTCGCTCGGAAAACAAACGGTAGAGCCGTTTGAATACAATAAAATCAACATCCAACGCGGCAAGCTTATAAAGGATGAACAGCTTCCAGAACTGGAAAACAAAGATTACTTTAAACGCTATGAACTTACCGAAGATGGCATTTCACCGCGAGTGCTCCCAGGCACAAAAAATGGAATACACCACGTTACCGGTGTCGAACATGATGAAACTGGAAAGCCTTCGGAAGCTGCGTCAAACCGGAAGCTTCAAATGGAGAAACGTTTGCGTAAATTGAACAATATCGTTGAACGTTTTGATAAGCCTGTTCATTTTACGCTTCTTCATGATGAGGCTGATGTCCTTTTAATTGGGTTTAATTCTACGAGGGGTGCGATTGAAGAAGCAATGGATCGTCTTCAGGAAGATGGAATAAAAGCAAACCATGCGCATATCCGACTTCTGCATCCTTTTCCGGCAAACGAATTGAAACCAATCATTGATCAAGCGAAAAAAATTGTCGTCGTTGAAAATAACGCAACAGGCCAACTGGCGAATTTGATTAAAATGAATATCGGCGCAGCAGAAAAAATTCAAAGCGTGTTAAAATATGATGGAAATCCATTTTTGCCAAATGATGTCTACACGAAAGTTAAGGAGTTGTTTCTAGTTGGCAACCTTCAAAGATTTTAGAAATAAAGTAAAACCGAATTGGTGTCCAGGCTGTGGGGATTTTTCTGTTCAAGCTGCGATTCAGCGCGCTGCGGCCGGTATCGGTTTAGAACCTGATGATTTAACGGTCATATCTGGAATCGGCTGTTCAGGCAGAATATCAGGCTATATCAATTCTTACGGTTTTCATGGTGTCCATGGCCGAGTGCTTCCAATCGCCCAAGGGGTGAAAATGGGCAACCGGGATTTAACTGTTATCGCTACTGGTGGAGATGGCGATGGATTTGCGATTGGAATGGGGCATACGATCCATGCGATTCGCCGAAACATCGATATTACGTATATCATCATGGATAACCAAATCTACGGATTAACGAAAGGCCAAACGTCTCCCCGTAGTGATGTCGGATTCAAAACGAAAAGCACGCCGGAAGGCTCGGTTGAATCTACGCTGTCCGTTATGGAAATGGCTTTAACTGCTGGAGCTACCTTTGTCGCCCAAAGCTTTTCAAGCGATGTAAAAGAATTAACTTCCCTCATCGAACAAGGGATTCAACATAAAGGTTTTTCACTCATAAACGTTTTTAGCCCTTGTGTCACATATAACAAAATAAACACATACGACTGGTTTAGAGAAAATCTCGTCGATTTAAACGATATCGAAGGCTATGACACGGAAAATCGCATCATGGCGATGAAAACGTTGATGGAAAATAACGGTCTTGTCAAAGGATTAATTTACCAGGATCAACAGAAAAAATCTTATCAAGAGCTCGTTTCAGGGTACAGTGAATCATCTTTGGCCCATTCTGAACTAGAGTTAGAGGAAAACAAATTTAAAGAGTTAATGGCTGAATTCATATAGTTCTTTCTGCTCCTATTCGTAATGGGATAGAGAGCTTTTTTCTTTTTATGCAACATTTGTTATAATGTTATGGTTGATTAAATGAAAAGAAAAGCAATTTACTAGGAAAATCAGAGTTTTGTTTAGAAAAAGGAGGAGAAAAAAATGACAAATAAAGTTAGTGCAAATAATTCTTCGGACTTAAAATCCGAAAAGGATTATGCGAAATATTTTGAAACGACTTATCAGCCGCCATCATTAAGAGACGCGAGACGGCGCGGCAAAGAAGAAGTCAATGTACATTATGATTTCGAGATTCCTGAAGATGTAAAAAATATCGGAGCCGATCGTAAATATCTCATTCGAACATACGGCTGCCAAATGAATGAGCATGATACGGAAGTGATGGCAGGCATATTGGAAAACCTTGGCTATGAAGCTACTACGGTAGATGAAGAAGCCGATGTCATTTTGCTTAATACGTGCGCCATCCGTGAAAACGCAGAAAATAAAGTATTTGGCGAAATTGGACACCTTAAAGCGCTTAAAAGAGAAAAGCCGGAGCTTATTCTAGGTGTTTGCGGTTGCATGTCACAGGAAGAATCTGTCGTGAATCGAATTTTACAGAAGCATCCCCAAGTTGATTTGATTTTCGGCACGCACAATATCCACCGTTTGCCAACGCTTTTAAAAGAAGCTTTATTTAGCAAAGAAATGGTTGTGGAAGTTTGGTCTAAAGAAGGCGACATTATTGAGAATTTGCCCCGCGTACGCAAAGGCAATATTTCAGGCTGGGTTAACATTATGTACGGCTGTGACAAATTCTGTACGTATTGCATTGTTCCTTACACAAGAGGGAAAGAGCGAAGCCGCTTGCCTGAAGACATCATTGAAGAAGTGCGCCAGCTCGCACGGCACGGTTATCAGGAAGTGACATTATTAGGTCAAAATGTAAATGCATACGGGAAAGATTTTGACTTCGAATATGGGCTAGGCCATTTAATGGATGAAATCCGCAAAATCGGGATTCCGCGAATTCGCTTTACGACGAGCCATCCTCGCGACTTTGACGATCATCTTATCGAAGTGCTCGCAAAAGGCGGAAACCTTGTGGAGCATATCCACTTGCCTGTTCAGCACGGCAATTCTGATATACTGAAATTAATGGGACGCGCCTATACCCGTGAACAATATTTAGAGCTTGTCCGTAAAATTAAAGCGGCCATTCCGAACGTTGTTTTAACAACAGATATTATCGTCGGTTTCCCGAATGAAACGGAAGAGCAATTTGAAGAAACACTTTCCCTTTACCGCGAAGTCGGCTATGACAGCGCATATACATTTATTTACTCTCCGCGCGAAGGTACGCCGGCAGCCAGAATGAAGGACGATGTCCCAATGTCAGTGAAGAAGGAACGTTTGCAGCGCTTGAACGCGGTTGTTAATGAAACGGCGCTGGAAAAGAACCGAAACTATGTCGGGGAAGTCGTAGAGGTGCTTGTGCAAGGGGAAAGCAAAAAAAATAAAGACGTGTTAACAGGCTATACGAGAGGAAATAAAGTGGTCCATTTCCAAGGGCCGAAATCATTAATCGGACAGCTTGTCAATGTACGGATTACAACTGCAAAAACATGGACATTGGACGGGGAATTGGAAGAAATGTACGAGGTGAAAAGCTCATGACGTATACGAAGGAACAAATCATTGAAAAAGCGCTCGAATTGGCGGATATGATTTCAAACACAGAAGAAGTGAGCTTTTATAAAAAAGCGGAAGAAAAAATTAACGGGCATGAGAAGGTTCAGGGCTTGATTGCCGAAATTAAAAAACATCAAAAAGAAGCGGTCAATCTGCAGCACTACCGCAAACATGAAGCCCTCAAGCAGGTAGAAGAAAAAATTGACCGTTTGATGAATGAAGTGGATGAAATTCCTTTAGTAAAGGAATTTAAACAATCTCAAACCGAAGTAAATGATCTACTGCAAATGATTGCATCTACGATTTCAGACACCGTCACAAACAAAATAACAAATTCGAACAACTAACAGAAAAAGGCACTTTTCAGTGTCTTTTTTTCGTGAAAATCAATCCCGCCTCATGCTCCTCGTCTTTGGCAAATAAATGGATGAAATCGGCCTTTTTCGCCGATTTCAACTAGTCCGGCCTCCGGCTTCTGGCTTCTTAAGAAGAACGCGTAAGCGTTTTTCTTGCGATGTAACACAGGTCATATGCCTTGCATAGGATGTCAGTGAAGAAAAGAAGAGGAGGTATGATTAATGGCTGACAATTATAGAGAGATCATTGCCAAAGCCGTTTGCGGAAAAGGCCGCAAATATTCAAAAGCAACCCATACAGTAAATCCAACACATAAACCAACAAGCATTTTAGGCTGCTGGATCATAAACCATGATTATAAAGCAAAAAAGGACGGAGAACATGTTGAAGTTGAAGGCTCTTATGATATAAACTTATGGTGTTCCTACAACAAAAATACGAAAACAGAAGTTGTCACTGATACAGTAAAATATAAAGATATTATCCCTCTTAAAATCCATGATGAAAATACGGTAAGTGATGAATACGATGTTGTCGTAAGAGCCATACAACAGCCAAACTGCTTGGAAGCAACCATTGCGCCTAATGGCCACAAAATTCTCGTTCAAGTGGAAAGAGAATTTGTTGGAGAAATTTTATCTGAAACAAAATTGGTTGTCGCTGTTAACCCTGATGGGATCGTTGAAGAATTTGATGATGATGACCACACAGATTATGATCTCGATGATGAAGAATTTGAAGACTTGGATGCTGAATTCTTACTCGGGGAACTTGATGAATAATACACGAGAGGAGAAGAAATTCTCTTCTTTTTTTATTCTTTGGCTCTGTTCAACGGTACTGTTTGCAGCCCCACGGGCACGATTGACCTTCCGAGAAGCGGCAAGGATGTAATTACAAACGGATGCAAAGTTTTGCACCTGCGTTTGACCAGCTTATGCTCTGGTGTAGGCTTCCTCGGTGCAAGGCAGCTAAGATGCCAGAGCAAGTCGTCGCCTTCCTCGCGAAAAAAAGGTTCTCTACAGGCAAAATCGTCCCCGCTAATGTTCATTTATCACCAAGGTCATTCTTTTAGAGAAAAAAGACCGATATGTTATAATAAAAACAGATTGAATATGGACTAGAACGTGAAATAAGGTGGGTAAGACAATGGCCGAATACACCCCAATGATCCAACAATACTTACAAATAAAGGCACAATATAAAGATGCCTTTTTATTTTTTCGTCTTGGCGACTTTTACGAACTTTTTTTTGAAGATGCGGTAAAGGCGGCCAAAGAATTGGAAATTACACTAACAAAACGGGAAGGCGGCTCAGAACAACCGATTCCGATGTGTGGCGTTCCGTATCATTCCGCAGAAGTGTATATTGCCCAATTAATTGAAAAAGGGTATAAAATAGCGATATGTGAACAAATGGAAGATCCAAAGCAAGCGAAAGGGGTTGTCCGGAGAGAAGTTGTTCAAGTCATCACACCGGGGACAGTGATGAGCCAATCAATGATTGATGAGAAACAAAATAATTTTATCTCTGCGATTACCCCTTGCCATGATGAGACGTATGGACTTGCGACAAGCGACTTGTCCACAGGGGAAAATTATGTGACGAGCGTTTCAGGCGGCATTGACGCGTTAATCCATGAGGTATCAGCGATGAGGATAAAAGAGATTATTCTTCCGACAACGCTCTCAAATGACGATAAAAATGAATTAGTAAAACGGTTGAACATAGCCGTATCGTATGAAGATGAAATAAATATTTCTGAAAACTTTCAGCCAATTATTGAAGGGCTTCGTGAGGAAAAATATTTACATACCTTTGGCCGACTCTTAAACTATTTGCTGCGCACACAGAAAAGATCACTTGATCACCTACAGCCAGTTGAAATCGTAAAACAAAATGAATATATGAAAATCGATTTTTTTTCAAAACGAAACTTGGAGCTTGTGACTACGATTCGAAAGCAAGGAAAAAAAGGCTCGCTTGCATGGCTTTTAGATGAAACTGTCACGTCGATGGGCAGCCGCCAATTAGTTAGATGGATTGAGCGCCCTTTAATTGACCGTGGCCAAATTGAAAAGCGCCAAGAAATGGTTCATAGCCTTGTGGAGCATTTTTTCCAGCGTGAAGAGATTCGCCAGTTGTTAAAGGGAATCTATGATTTAGAAAGGCTGGCAGGAAAAATTTCTTTCGGGAACGTAAATGCGAGGGAGCTTGTCCAGCTAAAAAAATCACTCGCCCAAATTCCAGAACTCATCCGTTTATGTCATGAACTGGATAACCACTACATGAACGAATTAATTGCAGAAATTCCGCCGTTCGAACCGCTTACAGCAAAATTGGAAAAGGCATTGCAGGATGATCCACCCATTTCCATTAAAGAAGGTGGAATCATTCGCGATGGATACAACGATAAACTTGATGAGTATCGAAAAATAAGTATAAATGGAAAGGATTGGCTGAAAGAATTAGAGCTTAAAGAGAAACAAGAAACAGGCATCAAATCATTAAAAATTGGCTTTAACCGTGTTTTTGGCTATTACATTGAAGTGACGAAAGCAAATTTGCATCTCTTGCCTGAAGGCCGCTATGAAAGAAAGCAAACATTGACAAATGCGGAGCGGTTTATTACACCTGAATTAAAAGAGATGGAAATGAAAATCTTGCAGGCTGAAGAAAGTTTAATTGATTTGGAATATGATCTTTTTATTCAATTAAGGGAAGAAATAAAGGGCTATATTCCTGATTTGCAGCTTCTTGCCAAAAAAGTAAGCGAAATTGATGTGCTTCAAAGCTTTGCGTTCGTAAGCAATGACAATCATTACGTTCGCCCCATGTTCAATGATGAAAAAGTAATCATTCAAAACGGCCGGCATCCTGTCGTTGAGAAAGTGCTTGATGACGCCCATTACGTTGAAAATGACATTTACATGGACGATGAGCGTGAGATTCTCCTCATAACTGGGCCGAATATGTCAGGGAAAAGCACCTATATGAGACAGCTCGCTTTAACGGTTATTATGGCTCAAATCGGCTGCTTCGTCCCTGCGGAAGAGGCGAGCTTGCCTATTTTTGACCAAGTGTTTACGAGAATTGGCGCAGCAGATGATTTAATCAGCGGACAAAGTACATTCATGGTTGAGATGCTAGAAACAAAATATGCGATTGAACATGCAACAAAAGACAGCTTAATTTTACTAGATGAAATCGGAAGGGGAACTTCTACGTACGACGGAATGGCATTGGCACATGCGATTATCGAATATATCCATAATGAAATCGGTGCAAAAACATTATTTTCCACCCACTATCATGAATTAACTGTTCTTGAGAATGAACTATCGCGCTTGAAAAATGTTCATGTGAAAGCAGTTGAAGAAGAAGGCCGGGTCGTCTTCCTGCATAAAGTGCTCGATGGCTCAGCTGATGAAAGTTATGGCATCCATGTTGCACAGCTTGCTGAGCTGCCGGATAACCTTATCAAACGGGCGCAAACAATTTTAAAAGAACTTGAAGACAAAAATCATAGCCATGAAAACATTGCGGCAACGAATCAGCTTTCTCTTTTTCCGTTGGAAGAAGCAACAGAAAAGCGGAAAGAAGACAATAAAATTGTTGATGAAGTTGCTTCGTTGGACTTATTATCGATGACACCAATTGACGCGATGAATGCCCTTTACCAATTGCATGAAAAAGCAAAAAGAGCAAAAAGAAAGAGGTGATCGAATGAATAAAATCGCCATTCTGAACGAACAATTATCCAACCAGATTGCGGCAGGGGAAGTAGTGGAACGGCCTGCATCGGTTGTAAAAGAACTCGTTGAGAATGCCATTGATGCAAACAGTACGATTATTAAAATTGAAGTGGAAGACGGTGGATTGCAATCGATTCGGATCACAGACAACGGGGACGGAATTGACAAGGATGATTGTGAACGTGCTTTCCAGCGCCATGCGACGAGCAAAATTAAACATGAACGTGATCTATTCGCCATTCGTTCATTGGGATTTAGAGGCGAGGCGCTTCCTAGCATTGCATCAGTTTCAAAAACGGATGTCAAAACCTGTACAGGCGATGGGCCTGGAACGCATATTGAAGTGGAAGCGGGCGACATTATAAAAAAATCGCTTGCGAACAGCCGCAAAGGAACAGAGATAACCGTCAGCAAATTATTTTTTAATACGCCGGCACGGTTAAAATATTTAAAAACGGTCCATACTGAATTAAGTAATATATCCGATGTTGTGAATCGTTTGGCGATGGCACATCCGGAAATATCCTTTCAATTATTACATAATGGGAAAGAAATGCTAAAAACAAACGGCAATAACGAGCTTTTGCAAGTGATTGCTTCAATCTACGGGTTATCTGTTGCAAAGAAAATGGTTCCTTTTGCAAAAGAATCCCTTGATTTCAAAATTTCGGGATTCCTGGCAAAGCCGGAAGTGACAAGATCGAACCGAAAAGCGATCTCAATTTTTATCAATGGCAGATATATTCGAAATTATGCCATTTCCAATGCAATTATCGATGGTTACCATACGTTGCTTCCGATTGGCCGCTTTCCAATTGTTATCATTCATATCAAAATGGATCCGTCGCTTATCGATGTGAACGTCCACCCATCAAAGCTTGAAGCAAGGGTAAGCAAAGAGAATGAATTAAACGAATTGATTCGAACAACAATAAAGTCGGCTTTTAAACAGGAGGATTTGATTCCTGAAGCAGTCCAGCCGAAACCGAAACCAAAACAGGATGTTCAAGGAAGCTTCGATTTCCAGTTCAGGGCACATGAGAAGCAGCAATTGAAAAATTTTTTGAAAGAAGAGCTATTCAGCCCATCCGAGCAACAAAAAACAGAGAAAATTCCTTTCCCCCAGTACGAAATAGAAGAGGAAAGTGATGAAAATGTAGTAGTAAAAGAAACAATGGCCAACGAAATCGAGTCGCAAAGAAAGAGCAGCGATGTAAAGCGAATCCCGCCGCTTTATCCGATCGGGCAAATGCATGGCACTTACATTCTCGCCCAAAATGAAACTGGATTGTACTTGATTGACCAACACGCTGCCCAAGAAAGGATCAAATACGAATTTTTCCGGGAAAAAGTGGGAGAAGTGACGGATGAACGCCAAGAACTGCTCGTTCCGATTACATTCGAATTTAGCCATCAGGAAGCCATATTAATTCATGAAAAACTCGATTTGTTCAAGCGGTTTGGCATCTTTTTCGAATCCTTTGGAGATACAACGTTTATCGTCCGTTCCCATCCGCAATGGTTTCCGAAAGGCCAGGAAGAGAACACCATTCGAAAAATTGTTGAACTTATTTTGGAAGAGAAAAATCCAGATCTTAAAAAACTCCGTGAAGACACGGCGATTATGATGTCTTGTAAACTCTCAATAAAAGCCAATCACTTCCTGAGGAATGAAGACATGGTTGCACTGCTGGAATCCCTCAGAAACTGTATCGATCCTTATACATGCCCGCACGGGCGTCCAGTTCTTATTCATTTCTCGACATATGAATTGGAAAAAATGTTTAAGAGAGTGATGTGAAGCAATTGAAGAGAGAGCGTTTGCTCGTTATCGTCGGGCCAACCGCTGTTGGCAAAACGGAAATCAGCATCGAGTTGGCAAAACGATTTGATGGCGAAATCATCAGCGGAGATTCGATGCAAATTTATCGCGGCCTTGACATTGGGACAGCGAAAATTACGCAGGATGAGATGCAAGGAATTCCACATCATATGATCGATATTAAGGAGCCTACTGAGACATTTTCAGTTTCTGAATTTCAGGAGCAAGCACGCCGTTTCATTTCCGAGATAAGCAGGAAAGGCCGTCTTCCAATACTTGTCGGCGGAACAGGGCTTTATGTTCAAGCGATTACACATGATTATCAATTTACCGATATCGGTTCAGATGACATGTTTCGAAAAGAGATGGAGGAATTCGCTGACAAATATGGGAATGAAGCCCTTCACGAAAAGCTGAAAACAAAAGATCCCGAAAGCTATAAAAGAATCCATCCGAATAACCGCAGAAGAGTGATACGGGCGTTGGAAGTGATAGAAAATACCGGGGAACCAATAACAGCGAATAAAGAAACGAGTCTGGCCATCTATGATGCGATATTCATCGGACTTACAATGGATAGGGAAAAGCTTTACGAAAGAATAAACCGGCGCGTCGATCATATGGTTGAAAAAGGACTGATTGAAGAGGCGTATCATTTATATAAAAAAGGAATCCGAAATTCCCAAGCTGCCCAAGCAATCGGATATAAAGAGCTTTTTCAGTATTTTGACGGAGACTTGTCAAAAGATGAAGCCATTGAATTGCTAAAACAAAATTCTAGAAAGTATGCAAAAAGACAATTCACTTGGTTCAAAAATAAAATGCAAATTGACTGGTTTGATATGTCGGATCACCCCAACAAAAAAAAATATGAAATCATTGAATATGTTGCAGGAAAGTTAAACCGAATAGAGAACCAATAGGTAAGCAGGAATGTGAAAAGAGGAGGACTACGAATGAAGCAGCAGATCAATATTCAAGACCAATTTTTAAATGCTCTACGACGTGAAAATACTTTCGTCACCGTATATTTAACAAACGGGTTCCAGCTAAAAGGCTTAATTAAAGGATTTGATAATTTTACAGTCATGTTGGAATCTGAAGGCAAACAGCAGCTTATTTACAAACACGCCATCTCCACCTTCGCCCCAAGCAAAAATGTTAAATTTTCAGATGACGAAAGCTAAAATGCTCCCAACTGGGAGCATTTTTTAATGAGGTAGCTTTAATACAATTGATGAGTCAAAAATCAACAGAGAGCTTTACTAATCTGGCTTCCGGCCTCTGATCTCTAATTTCTGGAAATGGGCTTTTGTCACACTTTTTTTCCGTTTTCGTATACTAATTACGGAAAAAGAAAAGTGAGGTGAAGCTTCATGAGCAGCACTACAGTTAAGAGAACGAGTGGGCAAATTAATATTGTTTTAAACCAACGAAAAAATCAGACCAACTCATCAATGATCGACGGCATGGATTTGACGAAGCATTATCCTCTTGAAAAAATTCAAAAAGAATTAAATACCCTTGTCGGCATGGAAGAAATTAAACGTTTTATAAATGAAATTTATGCATGGATTTATATTAATCGCTGCCGTAAAAACATTGGTTTGAAACAGGAGAAGCAAGCGCTCCATATGCTATTTAAAGGTAATCCCGGAACAGGGAAAACAACGATTGCCCGATTTTTGGCGAAGCTGCTTTATGAGATGGAAGTGTTGTCAAAAGGCCATTTAATTGAAGCGGAGCGGGCGGATCTCGTCGGTGAATATATCGGCCACACGGCACAAAAAACACGGGATCTTGTTAAGAAAGCCCATGGCGGGATCTTATTTATTGATGAAGCTTACTCATTGGCAAGGGGCGGGGAAAAAGATTTCGGAAAAGAAGCGATTGATACGTTAGTGAAAGCAATGGAAGACAACCATCAGGATATTATTTTAATTCTTGCCGGGTACCCGAAAGAGATGGACTATTTTATGTCAATGAATCCTGGTATGCCATCTAGATTTCCTCTTGTTGTTTCTTTTCCAGACTATACGAATGATGAATTAATGGAAATTGCAAGACGGATGTCACATGAAAGAGATTACGTATTGTCAAAAGAAGCGGAATGGAAAATAAAGAATCATCTTGAACGATATAGAGCAACCAATTCTCGCACATTCAGCAACGCGCGCTATATTAGAAATTTAATTGAAAAGTCGATTCGGAAGCAAGCAGTCAGACTGTTAAAAGATGAAAATTTCGATCGAAAACAACTCATGACATTGCTGGCGGTAGATGTACAACTAGAAGACGACGCATAATTTTGATATGATGAATACACGAAAACAGAAGTGAAAGAAGGTTGCTGATTGATCGAAAAAGAAGAAAAGGAAAGAGCCGTCCTTGTAGGATGTGAACTTCCGCAAATGAACAGCACACAATTTGAAGAGTCAATGAAAGAGCTGGAAGCATTGACGGAAACAGCAAATGGCAGCGTCGTTCACGTTTTTACCCAAAAGCGCGAACGAGTTCACCCTGCTTTTTATATTGGAAAAGGTAAATTAAAAGAGATACAGGCTTTTATTGAAATGGAAGACATCCATCTCATTATCTTCAATGATGAATTATCCTCAGGGCAATTGCGGAATTTAACCGATTTTTTTGGAATAAAAATTATCGACCGCACACAGTTGATTTTAGATATTTTTGCTGCGCGCGCCCGCTCCAAGGAAGGAAAGCTTCAAGTTGAATTGGCCCAATTAAAATATACGCTTCCCCGTCTTGTAGGGAAAGGGATTGTTCTTTCCAGGCTTGGCGGTGGAATAGGGACAAGGGGGCCGGGGGAAACACAGCTGGAAACCGATCGCCGCCATATCCGCAGAAGAATTCAAGCGATAGAGCAGCAGCTTCAAAAAGTTGCCCAGCATCGTTCACGTTATAAAGAACGCCGCAAAAAAAATGATGTCATACAAGTAGCGCTTGTTGGCTATACGAATGCAGGAAAATCCACCCTTTTTAATCGGCTGACAAAGGGAGATTCTTATGAAGAAGACAAATTATTCGCCACACTCGATCCGTTAACGAGAAAAATGGAAGTCTTTCAAGTGCTCGATGTTTTGTTAACGGATACGGTTGGTTTTATTCAAGATCTTCCAACTGCTCTTGTCGCAGCATTCCGATCAACGCTTGAAGAAGTCGCAGAAGCGGATCTTATTTTGCATGTGACGGATGCCTCACATGACAACTATTTGGATCATGAGCGGACAGTGAATCATTTATTAACAGAATTGGGTGCCGATCGGATTCCAAGAATCGTCGTTTACAACAAAAAAGATTTACTTAAGGATAATTTTTTTGCAACATCGGAAGAAGATTTTATCTTAATTTCAGCTTACAATGAGAACGATCTTGCTAAGCTTGTTTCAATGATTCGAGAAAAACTGAAAGAACAGATGGTTCCTTATACTCTTCGCGTTTCTTCAAGTGAAGGCAAGCTCCTTTCCACACTTGAATCGAAAACGCTTATGGCCGAAAAATCTTGGACGGAAGCCGAACAGGCATTTTTTATTAAAGGAATCGCGCCTAAAAATATCGTAAATTCAATAATGAAAGAATAGCGTCCATGTTTAAGGACATTGCAGACTCATTGAACAACCTTTAAAAGGAGGCAGCATGTACAACGAATTGCAATTCGGCAAACAGCTAAAAAGCATAGCAGATCAAATGGAAGAACAAATTTCTACGATACATAAACAAATTGACGAGGTGGCGGAAAACAATCAATTTAGAGTGCTTAAAGCATTTCGGAACAACCAAGTGAGCGACTTTCATTTTACACCGTCAACTGGATACGGCTACGACGATTCCGGAAGAGAGACGCTTGAACGAGTATATGCACAAGTATTTGGTGCAGAAGCGGCATTGGTTAGGCCTCAAATGATGTCAGGAACACATGCTATTTCACTCGCGCTATATGGTGTATTAAGACCCGGTGATGAGCTGCTTTATATTACAGGTGAACCATACGATACACTTCATGAAGTCATTGGGATTCGAGGTGGCAACAACGGGTCCCTGAAAGAATTCAATATAAGCTACAATGATGTTCCGCTCACAGAAAGCGGCCGTATGGATTATGAAGGAATTAAAGCAAGCATCAATAAAAAAACGAAAGTCATTGGCATTCAACGATCAAAAGGGTATACGGATAGGCCGCCTATTACGATCGATGATATCGAAAAAATGACAGCTTTTGTTAAAGAAATAAAGAAAGATGTTATCGTTTTTGTTGATAACTGCTACGGCGAATTTGTAGAAGAAAAAGAACCATGCCATGTAGGCGTTGATTTAATGGCGGGTTCACTTATCAAAAATCCCGGAGGCGGAATCGTCAAAACAGGCGGTTATATTGTCGGGAGAAAAGAGCTCGTTGAACAATGCTCTTATCGATTTACAACGCCAGGCGTCGGGGCGGAGATTGGTGCGACTCTCTATAGTTTGCCTGAGATGTATCAAGGCTTTTTCCTCGCCCCTCATACAGTAGCGCAAGCATTAAAAGGCGCTGTGTTTACGAGTGCGATGATGGAACATTTTCACTATGTTTCATCTCCGCGTTGGGATGAAAAGAGGGGTGATCTCGTCCAATCTATCCAATTTAATAATGAAAAAGAAATGATTGCATTTTGCCAAGCAATCCAGTATTCTTCTCCTATAAACGCACACGCCACCCCTTTCCCGAGCGAAATGCCTGGCTATGATGATGCCGTCATTATGGCTGCAGGCGCATTTGTTCAAGGTTCAAGCATTGAATTATCAGCAGATGGCCCAATACGCCCTCCATACATTGCCTATGTGCAAGGCGGGTTAACGTATAGCCATGTAAAAATTGCCACCCTGCATGCAATTGATTTCTTGGCCCAGAGAGGGTTCGTGTCTTTTCGCAAGGAACGGGTTGAACAATATGAATAAGGCGTTTAGGTTTTTTTATAAAGGTGAATAGTATATAAGATAATAAAAAATGGAGGCAAATGAAAAACACATGGGATCGATATATAATAGGGAAAATATCTTGCAATTAATGGAAAAGGAAAATGTTAAATTTATTCGCTTGCAGTTTACGGATTTGCTTGGAACGATTAAAAATGTAGAGATCCCGCGCGATCAGATTCATAAAGCGTTAGATAATAAAATGATGTTTGACGGTTCTTCCATTGAAGGTTTTGTTAGAGTCGAAGAATCAGATATGTATCTGTACCCTGATTTGGATACGTGGGTTATTTTTCCGTGGACGAGTGAAAAGGGCAAAGTGGCCCGTTTGATTTGTGATGTGTATAAAACAGATGGCACACCTTTTGAAGGAGATCCGAGGGGGATTCTCAAAAAAACATTAAAAAGAATGGAATCGTTAGGGTTTACTGAATTCAACATTGGGCCCGAGCCTGAATTTTTTCTTTTTAAAATGGATGCGAATGGCGAACCGACCCTTGATGTGAATGATAAAGGCGGTTATTTCGATCTTGCCCCAACCGATTTAGGTGAAAATTGCAGGCGTGATATTGTTTTGGAATTGGAGGATATGGGATTTGAAATCGAAGCATCCCACCACGAAAATGCGCCCGGCCAACACGAAATTGATTTTAAATATGCCGATGCTCTCACAACATGCGACAATATCCAGACGTTCAAGCTTGTTGTAAAAACGATTGCCAGGAAACACGGATTGCACGCAACCTTTATGCCAAAGCCATTATTTGGGGTGGCAGGTTCTGGAATGCATGCAAATATGTCGTTGTTTAAATACGATAAAAACGCTTTTTATGATGAAAAAGAGGAACTTGGTTTAAGCGAGGTTGCTAGGCAATTCATTGCCGGTATCTTGAAAAACGCAAGAGCATTCACCGCTGTTACGAATCCAACAGTCAATTCATATAAACGCCTTGTACCAGGCTACGAAGCCCCGTCTTATATTGCTTGGTCTGTCAAAAACCGCAGTCCGCTCGTCCGTGTGCCTTCCTCGCGGGGAATCAGCACCAGAATTGAAGTACGAAGCGTCGATCCGTCCGCAAACCCATATTTGGCGATGGCGTTGTTGCTGGCTTCAGGTCTTGATGGAATTGAAAATCACTTGATCCCTCCAGCTTCAACAGATTTTAACATTTACGAAATGAATGATGATGAACTTCATCAAGTTGGTATCTTTGCACTTCCAGATACGTTAAAAGAAGCGCTTAGAGAATTGAAAAACAATGAGTTGATGATGTCAACGCTTGGAGACCATGCATCCGAGCATTTTATTAAAGCGAAAGAAATTGAATGGGAAATGTTTCGAACCCAGGTCCATCCGTGGGAGAGGGAACAGTATATGACACTTTATTAAAAGAGGGTAAACCGTTGAGGCTATTGGCTTTGGCGGTTTTTATTTTGGGGCAAATTAGGCCATTTTCTTATTAAAAATAGAAGGCCGTCCTGAAAAGGACGGCCGCTATGCGGGAGTTTATTTTTTATATTTCTTTACGGTTATTTTGGTTGCTTTGCTTGTGTTCCCGGCGGGGTCTTTTGCTGTAACGTACAATACGGTGCCGGCTTTTTGTTTTTTGATTTTGATCTTGAATGTTCCTTTGCGATCGGCTTTTTTCTCGCCGATTGTTTTTTCTTTATGTTTTACGTATACGGTTGCGCCTGCTTCCGTTGATCCGGTTACGAAGGTGTCGCGGTCACTTACTTTATGGACCTTCGGTTTTTCCGGCGGCGTTATGTCAATGACCGTAACCAGGGCGGGTTTGCTCGTTTTTTTGGATACGCTTGTAGCCATTACATGGAGAACGGTGCCAGCTTTTTGTTTTGGAATGTTGACTTTAAACTGTCCTTTATCGTTAGGCTTTGCTGTTCCCAATGTTTTCTTATTTGCTTTAACGGTAATGGTGGTTCCCGCCGGGGCTTTCCCCGTTACGGCTGTATCCCGGTCGGTGACACGGTTGACTGTCGGAGTTGCCGGTGGCGGCGTATCCTGGACGACCACACGCACCGAAGTTTCGGCCGCTCCTTTTTTGGCTGTTAAGCGAAGAACTTCCTTTGCCTTTTGGGGCGGAATCTTGAAACTGAATGTGCCTTTGTCATCCGCTTTCCCTTTCACAAGCAAGGTTTCGCCGTTTTTGAGTTCAAGCTGTGTTCCCTTTGCTGCTTTGCCTGTGATTTTTTCGTCATTATCCGTCAACGGACGTACGGAAAGCCCCAAATCAAGCATACTTAAGGCACCCCAGGCATTCAGCCTGCCCCAGCCGGATGCTGGATCATACCCCGCCTCCAGTTCCCCGACACTAAAATCGTCATCCGGGAAATCGGGGTATTCGGGCTCTTCCACGGA
Source organism: Pueribacillus theae (assembly GCF_003097615.1). Classification (NCBI taxonomy): domain Bacteria; kingdom Bacillati; phylum Bacillota; class Bacilli; order Caryophanales; family Bacillaceae; genus Pueribacillus; species Pueribacillus theae. Next base: position 170,515 of record NZ_QCZG01000002.1, on the reverse strand, counting down.
AATATCGTCGGCTGTCGAATTGACGATATGCCTGATCTCATCCGGTTTTAAAGATGGGTTTGCCGACCATAATAATCCGGCAACCGCGGAAACATGGGGAGCGGCCATGGATGTTCCGCTTAAATATGTGACATTTCCGTTTGGCAGCAGGCTCGGAATTTCAACACCCGGAGCTACGAGGTCCAATTTTTTTCCGTTCAATCCTTCCCCATAATTGGAATCATCCCATACGACATCACCCCTGTACGTTGCACCGACCGCAATCGTGTATTTCGAGGCGGCCGGATAATTCAAGAATTCTCCACCGTCGTTCCCGCTTGCTGCAACCACGGTGACATTTTTCTCAGCCGCATATTTTAATACATCTTCAATCACTCTGCTCGTCGCCCCGCCCAGGCTCAGATTGATGACTTTTGCCCCTTTGTCGACGGCATGTTTAATCCCTAATGCAATTTTGTCCGATTCCCCGCTTCCGGTGGCATCCAATACTTTCACCGGTAAAATGGTGGCGTTCGGATGAATGCCTGTCATGGAATAATGATTGTCGGCAGCCGCTGCAATAATGCCGGCAACGTGGGTTCCATGGCCCTCATCATCGTAGGCATCCCCATCCCGGTTGACAAAATCATAATCGTGTTCTATGTCGATTTTTCCTTCAAAATCGGCCAGTGTATAATCGACACCAGTATCCACAACAGCAATTTTCACGGGTTGCTTCGATTGTTTTTGCTTCAAAAGCGGTTGAAGTTTTGCAAATCGGATATCTGCATGTTGTTTTCCCGATTCCTGGCCGGTATTTTCCAAGCCCCATTGGTGAGGATACTGGATATCGGTAGAATTTTTATGATAGGTTTTCACGGGTTCCGCGTATTCCACTTCAGGCAATTTTTTCAGTATGCCGGCCACTGCTTCAGTATTGGCGGCCACCTCTGCAATATACAAGTTTTTGATAGCCGTTTTCCCGTTTTCGGCCAATGGTTTCAAAGAACGCTGTTTCAATTGGGAAAAGGATTTTTTCTGGAACGATTGGAATCCCTTTTCATTTTTGAATTTCACAATCACCCGGTTTTTACTTTCTGTTGCTGCAACCAGGCCGTTTTCTTTTAAAATAGCAGAAACCTTTTTGCCTGCAAGATTGTTCATGTCCATATTTTCGGCAATCTTTTCGATTTGTTTTCGGTTGGAATCGGGTACATGCCCGATGGCGAATTCATAAAGGCTGATGATGGCTTTCTGTTCTTCCTTCGTAATGACGTGGCTGCTGTTTTCACCGTTTTCTGCAACGTCGCCAAAGAGATCTTTTAATGCGGCCAGATCTTCGTATACTTTGTTGATGGCTTTTTTGTCAAAGGTCAATTTCGAAACAAGGAAGGGTGCGGCTTTGTAATACATGGAAGATAATTCTTTTCCTTTTTCCGTTTTGGCCAATACGTTGTCCCGGATTTGGCGCAGATGTGTCAAAATTTTCGAACCGAGGGCCCGTTTGTCTGCACTCACTTCAACAGGGCATGCCTCACCGATCAAGCCCAAGTCCGTTGGCGGGAGTTTGATGCCTTCATATGTGATGTCATAAGTGGCATCCTGCTGTTCCGGATCCTCCTCGGAATGGCCGAAATATTCCACCTTTATGTAATAGGGCCCCTTCCAGGCATGCGGCATCATGACTTCAACAGGTTCGCCGTTTGTAATGTAACCTCTGTATGCATCAAAGGTTTCGTCCTGTTTTGCCCTGTTCAGATCCGGATAAACCGATACATTCCCTTCAAATGTTCCTGTGAGTTTGATCTTCATATGAGAATCTTGGTTGATTTCGTTTGCGTCCGGATTGATTTGGTACCAATGGACCTCACCCAGTTCTCCAAATGTTCCTTTAACAGTTTGTTCCTTTTTCAATGCCGTCCCCTGGCTAGGCGCTTCCGCTGCCATTGCGGCAAACGGATGCAAACAACTGATACATAATACGAAAACGATTAAAAAAGCTTTCCATTTCCTATTTTTCCCCATTTGTTCTCTCCCCAAAAAAGATATGAGCAACTGTCACCAGCATGGTCCTCTGGAACATATTCGGAAATATTTTCAGAGAAAGATATTTTCCAAACTTTTCCTGGCATAGCTAGTCTATATGATTATAACGCATAAAATAAAATTGCATAGCCCTTTTGGATGGGATTTTCTGAAAAATTTTTTGGGAAAATCGAAAAAGATATGTTCAAATTTTGGATATAGGGTCCGGCTTATGTATTTAGTCAGCGATGGAAACCGATTCTATGATCCCAATCGGGCGTCCCACCATACTATTTACGAAATCATGATGTCCGAACTGATTGAAATGAAAATTCAGTGCATGTCGCAAGCAGAAGAAATCCGCAGGGCCGTTTCAAAACAGGACAGCACGAAAGCAAAAGTTCTCCTCCATTTGCAAAGTGGGCAGACGTTGCAGCCGGAAATTACCCGGATGATCGATTACGATTGCCTGCTGCAAAAAAAGTGGCTTCAGTTCATTGAACAGTTGCCGAATGTGGAGGCATTAATGATAGAATGGAAGAAAATCAGAAATGGGGTTACCATTATGAGAATTGCATTTATTTCGGATATTCATGGCAATGCTGTCGCTTTAGATGCCGTATTACAAGATCTAGCAGAAAGAAACGTTGATAAAGTTTGTGTTCTTGGCGATCTTTGTTTTCGCGGTCCTGAACCGAAGCGTACACTTAATCTGATTCAATCCCTGAACTGTGATGTCATAAAAGGGAATGCGGATGAATGGGTTGTCCGTGGCATAAGGAAAGGAGAAGTACCAGATCAGGCATTGGAAATGATGGCGAAAGAACGCGAGTGGACGTTATCACAATTAGGCGAAGGGAGCCTCGAATATTTAAGAAATCTTCCAACAGAAATTATCATTCGATGCAGAAAATATAAAAATCCATGCTTTTCATGCAACACCTACTAGCTTGTTTGATGTCGTTCAACCAAACGAAAGTGATGATGAATTAAGCGAGAAATTGATGGCCAACGAAGCGGACATTTACATATATGCTCATATCCATAAACCATTTATCAGGTACATAGACGGCAAATGCCTGATAAATATAGGAAGTGTCGGCTTACCTTTTGACGGCATGAATAAGTCGTCCTATGCCATCATAGATGTTAATAAGAATGGTTTTCAAACTTCAATGATTCGCGTTGGTTTTGATGTAGAAAAAGTGATTAACCAATTAAAAGAAATGAATTACCCGAACATTGAATTGATAGCAAGTTTTTTGCAGAGGGCGAAAATGTAATGAAATGTGAAAGGACCATTTTAACGTATGCGCAGAATGTTTACTTCTCTAGGGTTGATACTTTTTTTCGCTCTATTTTTATATGCAAACAACAACATCATCACTATAAATAAAGAAGAAATTCATTTAAAAGATTTGCCGGAAGATTTTGATGGAATGCGGATCGTGCACTTATCCGACTTGCATGATGCAGCTTTCGGCGAGAGGCAAAATCGATTATTAAAAAAAGTGAGGAATGCTGAACCGGATTTCATTTTTTTTACTGGTGATCTTGTAGATAGAAATCGTTATCGCCTCGAAAACAGTCTGCACCTTATCGATGGATTACTGGAAATTGCACCAGTTTATTATGTGACAGGCAACCATGAAATCTCTGCAAATAAAGTAGAGGACATAACAGAAATACTTGAAGAGCGGGGAGTCATCGTTCTAAGAAATCACGTTCAACTTATTAAAAAGGGAAACAGCACCATTGCGATAGGTGGAATAGATGATCCGCTGATGAGAATAAGTGAATTGGAAGATGAAAAAACGATCACATCGACAAATATTGAAAAGGCGTTTACAGGGATTCCCGAGGGCACATTCGCTCTTCTACTGTCGCATCGCCCTGAGCAAATGGAAGCTTATGTTGAAAAAGAAATGAATGTTGTTTTCAGCGGGCACGCCCACGGAGGACAGGTAAGAATCCCTCTTGTTGGAGGCCTAGTCGCTCCAGGGCAAGGTTTATTTCCTAAATACACGTCAGGTATTTATTCAGCAGGGGAAACGCATATGGTCGTTAACCGCGGGTTGGGAAACAGCCTCTTTCCGTTTAGGATATTTAATTTTCCAGAGGTGATTGTCGTAACTTTAAAAAATTGATGCCGAACTAGCAAAAAAAGTGCTGTTTTTTTTAGCTATATGAAGGAAACTAAAGAATGGTGAGAAGCAGTCTTTTGAGTTTGAATATCTGAACGACTGTGGATTAAAATTCTTTTATTCCATGTCTATCGCTTTTTTCTTTAACAAATGATTAATTTGCAAGCGTGTTGGCCAAATTAAAAGCAACGGCATAGGAGGTGATCATTTTGAAAAAGGATGTTAATCATCTATCAACTATACAAAATGAGGAAAAAAGAGAAACAAATGATGATAACAAAGGAAAGGAAGAGAAAAATCCCCTTAACAAAGTTGATGGCATACATTCAGAAAAACTTCGTTACAAAAACGCGGATGAAATATATGATTAAAGCTATATTTGTGGATTAAAATTCTTAGGTTCATCTCATATATTATAATTTTTCGGGTTTAAAATGTCCGAAATAAACGCCACAAATTTCCGCCTTATTAAAAGGAACATTGATCGTCCTGTAATTTGGATTTTCTGAAACAAGACTAAACATCGGAAAGTTAGAAGACCAGGTTATCCGTTTTATCATCCCTTCCTCATTGCCTGTTATGCTAACAGCAGCAATTTGCCCGTTATATTCAGGGTGATCTAATGAACGCATATAAATGATATCGCCATCGTCTATACCCGCCCTCGCCATTGAATCCCCTTTCATTTTAAGTGCATAATCAGGCTGTGTCCCGTCGGAAAAAGGGTAATAAATATATTTTTCGATATTGGCTGCATTTAACAGCTCAATATGAGGTTTAACCTCATAAAGAAGAGGGATAGGGGAGGGGGAAGATTGATTATTTTGTTTTTCTAAACTTGAACGGGTTGACTCGTTCGTTTCTCTAAGCGCCTCTAAATCGATAAGCCCGGCTTTATCCAAAAGATCATAAATATTAAGCTCATAGGCATCCGCAATTTTTTTTAAGGAATTTATTGAAGGGATGACTTTTTTTCCTGTTTTTCGATTAATGCCTAGCTCTAAATCTCTAATATAAGAATGGCCAAGCCCACTTTTGCTCGCAGCTTCTCTTAAGGACAAATTCTTTTCTTTCCTTACTGCTTCTAAAAACGTTCCTAGCACATTTTCCATCCTAGAATCACCTGCCAATCAATTAAATCAATTGTACACTATACAACACATTATATAAACAAAAACATTGAACGTAAAACAACACAAGGTAAGACAGAAATACAACACACGAAACGTTTGTGTATTGTATAAAATACATCCGATGAATATAAAAAGACCATCCAAATGTTGAACAGTCTTTTTATACATTGCTAAATTTTTGTGTGTTAAGCGAGAGAACGAAATACACCAATTACTTTGCCTAAAATCGTACAATTTTTTAATATAATTGGCTTCATGGCAGAGTTTTCCGGCTGGAGGCGGATAAAATTCTTTTCTTTGAAAAAACGCTTCACAGTAGCTTCATTTTCCTCTGTCATGGCAACAACAATATCACCGTTATCTGCTGTAGCCTGCTGTTTAACGATAACGTAATCCTTATCATAAATGCCCGCTTCGATCATGCTTTCCCCATCTACCACAAGTATAAACATCGGATCATGGCTGGAGAAATGCTTAGGCAAAGGAAAGAAATCCTCTACATTTTCGACAGCTGTAATTGGTTGGCCGGCTGTTACTTTTCCGATGATTGGAACATTAATGCTTTCAACCTTTGGCAATTTGTCTCTTCTGTCAATAATTTCAATTGCTCTAGGCTTTGTAGGATCGCGTCTAATTAAGCCTTTCTTCTCAAGCCTTGCCAAATGGCCGTGGACTGTTGAACTTGAGGCAAGCCCTACCGCTTCTCCAATTTCCCTAACTGATGGGGGATATCCTTTTGTATTTACTTCTTCTTTTATAAAATCTAAAATCGCTTGCTGCCTTGTAGATAATTTTAACATCATTGCACCTCGCTCATTATACTGTTATTTAAAATTATATCAGATAATGCCCTTCGCTACAAACATAAGTTCGAGTTGTATTCGTTATTAAGGAAAATCTTTTTTCCATATGTTAAAATAAAGCGGAGTTTTCCAAGATGTGAGGAGTTGAAAATAGAATTGAAATCGGAATTAAATCGCATAAATGAACTGGCAAAGAAAGCGAAAACAGAAGGTTTAACAGATAAAGAAAAAATTGAACAAAAGGAGCTTCGTGGACAGTACCTAAAGAGGTTTCGCAGCGCTTTTGAAAAACATCTTCACGGATTAACGGTTGTTGACGAGTTGGGAAACGACGTAACACCGGAAAAACTTAAAAAAAGCAAAAAACGTAGACATAAGCATTAATTGTTAAAAAGTTAGCTTGTATAAAGCGGATTTAATTACTATTATAAAGAGAGACTTCAAACAATGCGGGATAGAAGGAGTAGATAGATGAAATGGAAAATCAATTGGATGCGGCAGCAATAAATACAATCCGGACACTTTCTATCGATGCGATCGAACGTGCCAATTCCGGTCATCCGGGTTTGCCGATGGGGGCAGCGCCGATGGCCTATGCACTTTGGTCTAAAATAATGAATCACAATCCAGCAAATCCGGAATGGTTTAACAGAGATCGTTTTGTATTGTCTGCCGGACACGGCTCGATGCTTTTATACAGCCTGCTTCATTTGTTCGGATATGAAGTAACAATGGACGATTTAAAAAACTTCCGCCAGTGGGGAAGTAAAACACCGGGCCATCCGGAATACCGTTATACACCGGGAGTTGAAGCGACAACAGGGCCTCTAGGGCAAGGAATCGCGATGGCTGTCGGGATGGCCATGGCAGAGCGCCACTTAGCGGCTACTTATAACCGAGAAGGCTATCCGATCATTGATCATTATACATACAGCATTTGCGGCGATGGGGATTTAATGGAAGGTGTTTCAGCAGAAGCGGCTTCTTTGGCCGGCCATCTTAAGCTTGGCCGATTAATTGTCATGTATGATTCGAATGACATTTCTCTTGATGGTGACTTGCATTTGTCATTTTCAGAAAATGTCGGTGCAAGGTTTGAAGCGTATGGATGGCAAGTCATCCATGTGGAAGACGGCAATGACATCGCTGCTGTGGAAAAAGCTTTGCAAGATGCGAAAGCAGAAGTAAATAAGCCTACCTTAATTGAAGTAAAAACAACGATTGGTTTTGGATCACCAAATAAAGCTGGTAAATCAGCCTCTCACGGAGCCCCTTTAGGTAAAGAAGAAACACGATTAACAAAGCAAGCGTACAAATGGGAATTTGAAGCGGATTTCCATGTTCCTGAAGAAGTAAGGGAGCACTTTAACCGGTTGAAAAATAAAGGAATCGAGAAAGAAAAAGAATGGATTTCTTTATTTGAACAGTATAAACAAGTTTTTCCGGAATTGGCAAAGCAATTAGAGTTCGCTTTAAACGAAACACTTCCTGAAGACTTTGAGAAACACATGCCGGTATTTAATGAAAATGAAGACACGCTCGCTTCACGCGATGCTTCAGGCAAGTTTATAAACGCTGCTGCTTCACTATTGCCTAATTTCATCGGAGGTTCCGCGGATTTGGCAAGCTCAAATAAAACATTGATAAAAGATGAAAGCAATTTTTCAGCGGAAAACTATAAAGGCAGAAATATTTGGTTTGGAGTACGGGAATTTGCCATGGGTGCAGCAATCAATGGAATGGCCTTGCATGGCGGCCTACAAGTTTTTGGTGCAACATTTTTCGTTTTCTCCGACTATTTAAGGCCGTCGATTCGTCTGGCGGCTCTTATGAAGCTCCCGGTTACGTATGTATTTACACATGACAGCATTGCGGTAGGCGAAGACGGGCCAACCCACGAGCCAATTGAACATTTGGCATCATTGCGTGCGATGCCGGGCTTATCCGTTATCCGTCCTGCAGACGGAAATGAAACAGTCGCGGCTTGGCGGTTGGCTTTGGAAAGCATGAATGAACCGACAGCGCTCGTTTTAACCCGTCAAGGTTTGCCAACGTTAGCCGGCACAGACAAATTAGCATATGAAGGGGTGAAAAAAGGCGCGTATACGATTTCTAAAAGCAGCAATTCACAAATCGATGCGTTGCTCATCGCGACTGGCTCCGAAGTAAACCTTGCCGTTTCAGCAAAAGAACAACTTGAAGCTGAAGGCATTCATGTCAATGTCGTCAGCATGCCTTCGTGGGATCGATTCGAAAAGCAATCAGAAGAATATAAACAAAACGTATTGCCATCAACAATAAAAACCCGTCTGGCAATTGAAATGGGATCCTCGTTAGGCTGGAGCAAATATGTAGGCGATTCGGGAGATGTGCTGGCCATTGATCGTTTCGGAGCATCAGCACCCGGGGATACCATCATCGAAAAATATGGTTTTACCGTTGAAAATGTTGTTCGAAAAGTAAAGGATCTGTTGAATAAAGCGAGACATCAATGAGTGGAAAATGGTCAAAAACCGTCTTATTTTTTTCGATAAGGCGGTTTTTTCGACGAAACTAGTGTTATCTTGCGTCATGAAGCGACAAGGATTTTTCATAAAATTGTTTATAATGGAAATATTATTGAACAAGGAGGATCCTTCATGAGGCGTTACGTTATTTATTTATTGGATAAAGAAGTAGCACATAATTACTGTGGCAAAGAAGAAAAATTATACCAGCTATTTCTCGAAGCACAAAATAAAATTTCTCCATACAATTCAATAGTAAAGAAACAAATAAAATATATTACGAACGAAATTCCTGTTCCTTATTTGCATCACGTGATATTGACTGAATTAAATGATCAACTACATAGCTATGAAAAAGAAAAATCATATGAAATTTTTATTGAAGAAAACAATAGCAGAGCGGTTCTTATCACAGAAAAAAATTATTTATCGCTTTATGCATATGGTTCGTGTGAGGCCGAGTCCGTCTTTTTTGAGGCCCTTCGAAAATTTGAACCAAGTTTCCTAGCTATCGATTTTAAACATTCAAATTACGGTTGGCTAAACCCAATCAAACGAGAAAACCTCGTTTAAGCTAAAAAAATAATTTGGCTGGCCGCCTCTTATCTCCCACATCTTGTAGATTCCGTTCTCATCCTATTGTATAATCGGATAAGATTGTAGTAAAATCAACAGGAAGATAGTTCGGAAATCCCGATGGACAAGGATTAGAGAGAGACAAGGAGGGAATCGCAATGTGGGTCTATATTTTAGTTGGTGCACTTTGCTTACTGGCAGGTGTTGCTTTAGGCTTTTTTATTGCACGTAGATACATGATGAATTATATGAAAAAGAATCCACCGATTAATGAAAATATGCTACGGGTAATGATGATGCAAATGGGTCAAAAGCCGTCACAAAAGAAGATTAATCAAATGATGAAAGCAATGCAAAATCAAATGAATAAATAACGAAACAGTTTAGCACTCAAAAACGAGTGCTTTATTTTATCCCGCATTAACTGGCAGTACGCAACTTTATTGAATAAGGGGTTTTTTGATTGAAAAAGTGGTGTGTGTTATCTGCAATATTTTTCCTTTTCTTATTTGCCACTGGCTGTGGAGGAAGTCCCGTAATGAAAGAGCAAAACGATCCTGAAGGGAAAAATGCAGGAGAAGCAAACGATGAAAAAATGACACATGAACAGAAACAGAACACAGGTTCTGTTGAAAAAGAGGCTGTCGATGTATTGGCTGATAAACGATTGGATAAGACAGTGACTGCAGATGGATCAGGAAAAAATATCGTATCAAATCCAGATGATCTTTTAGTTGTGACAAATAAAGAGCGGAACTTGCCGGCAGATTACATTCCTGAAGATTTAGTCTACCCAAATATTCCGTTCCCATTTGAAGGCAAAGAAGAAAAAATGATGTTGAGAAAAGAAGCTGCGGCAGCGTTGGAGGATTTGTTCAAAAAAGCGAAAGAAGATAAAATAAATCTTTATGCACAATCCGGTTACCGTTCGTATGAACGGCAAGAAGCAATCTTTGCATCCAATTCGGAGAGGGTTGGTGAAGAAAAAGCAAACAGGGTAAGTGCGCGAGCTGGACAAAGTGAACACCAAACGGGTCTGACAATGGATGTGACAAGTCCGGCAGTAGACTACAAGTTAGTCGAAGATTTTGAGAACACCGTTGAAGGGAAATGGGTGAAAGACCATGCGCACGAATTTGGCTTTATCATTCGGTATCCGAAAGGGAAGGAATCAATCACAGGGTATAACTATGAACCTTGGCATTTACGTTATGTTGGAAAAGAACATGCAAAAATGATTCAGCAAAAGGGGATAACGCTTGAAGAGTATCTTCAGCCCAAACATAAGGCAGTAAATAAATAAGCAATTATAAAAGCCCGCATTGATTTGCGGGCTTTTTATGATAGCAGCTCTTGGTAAGGTTTAATGTCGATTTGTTTTTCATTTAATTTTTTGATTAGAAATTTATGATCTCGTTTCGGTGTTGCAATAATATAGCCGCGTATAATTAAATCTTCATCAAGGGTCCGGGCTTTTTCTTTCAGTGCAAGCTCGCCGATTTTACCGGCAATTTTTTGCTTTGCGATGTCTCTGAACAATTCAGGAACGGGTTCAACCAATTCGTTTAGAAGGACTTTTTTATCTTCTGTCCAAAGATGGAGTGTTTTTTCTATATAATAATCTTGCCAATCAAGGATGGATTTGCCATCTTCTTTCGGCAATCTTTTTAAAAATTTGCGAAACATAAAGAATCCGCCAATGAAGATAATTGTAATAAGAAAGACCGACCATAATAGAATAAAGCCCATAAACCATCCTGGCATGAGGAAATCACCTCTAAAAGCATTTTACATCATTGTCTAATATTATACGCGATTCCTTTATTTTCAACAAGCTTTCCTATTGGAACGTTAAGAGAGTTTGCTTTCAATTAAATCGGCAATAAGAATATAACGTTCAGGGGCGCTGCCGATAAAATCGAAAGGGTAGCACGTTGTGACCGTTAAGGTCGCCCGAGGCTTCGGAACGATGATTGTACGATCATCAGCATCTACAATTTTTACTTTGCGAATCTTGTACGTAAATTCTCCGGCTGATGTGGAGACAACAAGCAAATCGCCTTTGCCGACATCGCCAAGCTTTCGGAACACGGTATCGCGGTGGCCTGAAAGGACTGAATTATCTTTTTCGCCGGGGAGTACACTGCCGGCGAAATGCCCCACGCCTTTTTCCAGCTCATCTTCATCTGTACCATGATAGATCGGTAGAACGGCATCAAGCTTAGGAATTTTTAAATCCCCAATTACATCTCCTTTTTCTGGACGTTCGGAATAGGTTACAGTCTTGGCTGTTTCTTCTTTCTCGTTCTTCTTTTCTGGTTGTGTTTCTTGAACGGGCTCTGTGCTCGTTTTCCCGGTTGTATAGATGAAATAGCCAGCCATAAATTTAAAAGCATTTGTCCCACTGAACCAAAGTCCAAACAAAATCATCCCTATGGATAGTGAAAGAAGAACCAGCCGTTTGGTTCTTCTTTTTTTCTTTTTATGTGCGCTTCTCATTCTACATGGCTCCGCCGCTTTTCATTTTACGGAACAGAACAAGCCCTGATAATAGAATCGCAAGTCCAGCGAATGTGTTTGGGAGATAATCGGAAGCCGTTTTCGGCAGCTTTGCTCCGTTGACCGTTTTTACTTTTTGTGATGGCTTTTTCACTGCTTTTGGTGCTTCTTTTGCTGTTTTTTTCGTTTTCACGATACTGGAACCTGCTTGTTCCAACAGGTCGGAGCCAAACATTTCTTTCGTAATCACCATGTCTGCCAAGAACTTGCCACTTTTTGAGAAAAATTTAATTAACAAATTCGCCCCATCCGTAGATTCCAATTTCATGAGCTGATTGAGAGAAATAGGCATCTCTTTGCCATTTTTAACTAAATAAAATTCCGTTTTTAATTCAAAGAGGTCAAGCATCTCGTTCCAAATGCTCAGAAGTTCTGCGATTTCTTTCGCCGACAATTCCTCTGCGCTTTCAAAATCGGCGAATCCCATCATCCGTTCTCCGATTGATTCCATGCGATTGAAGAACTCCTCGTTCTCTGATTCGATGTTCTTTTCGAAGATCGCCATGAAATGGTTTTTCAAGTTTTTGATCTCGTCTTTTGTCAAGCCGAACGGTTTCAGCATTTCGCTAATTTCATCTTCCATTTGATATTCAAAGATTGCCAGATCTAAATCTTCGAGTGACTCATAGTTATTAATCGAGTCACCGTTTTTGTTTAAATAGTTTTCCAGCTCATTCCTTGATTTGAATCCGTATTCGCTTAGCACGTCCTTTAACGTTTCATCATTAATTGGAGTTAACTCTTCGTCATATAGTAAATCAGAGACATCATAATCAAGATCATCATAAAAAACATAATCATCTACAGATGCACCGATTTCTGCAAGAAGGTCATCTAATTCCTCCCTGCTTAACCCGTACTCATCAAGTAAAGACTGAAGGTTTTCATCGTTTAGAACTTCTCCTAAGTATTCTTTTAAATCGTCCACATCGTCAAAGTCTTCTAAACTATAGTCGTGAACATCTTTAAGATATTCAACAAACTCGCTTTCAGGCATGCCGATTTCCTTTAAGTAGGCTTGCAATTCTTTATCTTTTACTTCTACTTTTGCAAAAGCCTGAAAAGGAAAGAGACAGCATACGAATGATAGAGCTAAAACGAATGCCAATGGTTTTTTCACAAATTTTCCCCCTGTTAATTCATAATACAAACACTTCAAATTATAACCGAATTTCTCTTAATTAAATAGAAGTAGTTTCATAGAAAATATTTTCAGGTGGAAAACACGGATAATCCATAAGTATTAGTAATTATTTTTAATAAATAACTTTAAATTTACTTATTAAGTATGATCAAGTATGATAAGTGTTGGAAATAAATATGGATACCTTTCGACAATTATTACATTTTGTTTTATGATTAGTTACGAGGAGGGGACTTTATGTCGAAACAAGATGTTTTTAACGCAAAAAAATCGTTCGAATCTAATGGAAAGACGTATCACTATTATGACTTAAACGTCCTAGAAGAAAATGGAGTAGGCAAAGTTTCAAAGCTGCCATATTCTATTAAAGTTCTTCTAGAATCGGTCTTGCGTCAATATGATGGAAGAGTGATCGCAAAAGAACATGTCGAGAATTTGGCAAAATGGGGCACAGAAGATGTCAAAGAGATTGATGTTCCATTTAAGCCTTCAAGAGTTATTTTGCAAGACTTTACAGGTGTTCCGGCTGTCGTTGATTTGGCATCACTTCGCGGCGCGATGGCTGATATGGGCGGAGATCCTGAGCAAATTAACCCGGAAATCCCTGTTGACCTTGTTATTGACCACTCGGTACAAGTTGACAAATATGCTTCACCAGATGCACTAAAATTTAATATGGAAAAAGAGTTTGAGCGGAACCAAGAACGCTATAAATTCCTTAAATGGGCACAAAACGCTTTTGATAACTACCGTGCAGTGCCTCCAGCAACAGGAATCGTTCACCAAGTAAACTTGGAATACTTAGCTTCCGTCGTCCAAACGAAAGAAAATAAAAACGGAGAAGTGGAAGCTTTCCCTGATTCACTTGTTGGAACTGACTCCCATACAACGATGATTAACGGACTCGGCGTACTTGGCTGGGGTGTTGGAGGAATTGAAGCGGAAGCGGGAATGCTTGGACAGCCTTCCTATTTCCCAGTTCCAGAAGTCATTGGCGTGAAGTTGACAGGACAATTGCCAAGCGGTGCAACAGCGACAGACTTAGCTTTAAAAGTAACGCAAGTCCTTCGTGAGAAAAATGTTGTCGGTAAGTTTGTCGAATTCTACGGCCCAGCTCTTTCTTCAATGCCGCTTGCAGACCGTGCGACAGTTTCAAACATGGCGCCTGAATACGGAGCAACATGCGGATTTTTCCCAGTTGATAAGGAAACGCTTGACTACATGCGCTTAACCGGACGCAGTGAAGAACAAATTAAATTAGTTGAAGACTACTGCAAAGCAAACGGTCTTTTCTATACTGTTGGAACAGAGGATCCAACATTTACAGAAATCGTGGAAATTGATCTGTCCAAGTTGGAGCCAAGCCTTTCAGGCCCTAAACGTCCACAAGACTTGATTCCATTATCAAAAATGAAGCAGGCCTTTAATGATGCTCTAGTCGCTCCACAAGGAAACCACGGATTCGGCCTTGGCGATAAAGAAATCGAACGTGAAACGACTGTAAAATTTGATGATGGCAGTGAAACAGTGATGAAGACTGGCGCAGTTGCGATTGCGGCGATTACAAGCTGTACGAACACTTCAAACCCATCTGTTATGATTGGCGCCGGTTTGCTTGCGAAAAAAGCTGTTGAAAAAGGCTTGACAGTACCAGCTTATGTAAAAACAAGCTTGGCGCCTGGTTCAAAGGTTGTTACAAATTACTTGAATGATTCAGGTCTTTCTCAATATCTTGATCAACTCGGATTTAACCTTGTTGGTTATGGATGTACAACATGTATCGGGAACTCAGGTCCGTTATTGCCTGAAATCGAAAAAGCCATTTTTGATTCAGACTTGACAGTGGCGTCTGTTCTTTCAGGAAACCGTAACTTTGAAGGAAGAATCCATCCATTAATCAAAGCGAACTACCTTGCTTCGCCTCCATTGGTTGTTGCTTATGCATTGGCTGGTTCAGTTAACTTTGATTTGCAAAACGATTCATTCGGCAAAGACAAGGACGGCAATGATATTTACTTAAAAGACATTTGGCCAACTCCAGAAGAAGTGAAAGAAGTAATGGCTCAAACCGTTACGCCGGAAATCTTTAGAAAAGAGTATGCCCGTGTGTTTGACAGCAATGAAGAGTGGAATAAGCTCGACACAACTTCTGAGGAGCTTTACAATTGGGATGAAGATTCAACATATATTCAGAACCCTCCATTTTTCGTTGATTTGTCACCAAATCCTGAGAAAATTCAGCCTCTTAGCGGCATGAGAGTCATCGGCAAGTTTGGGGATTCCGTAACAACTGACCATATTTCTCCGGCTGGGGCGATTGCGAAAGATATGCCTGCAGGCAAATATCTCATTGAAAAAGGCGTTCGCCCAATCGACTTTAACTCTTACGGTTCCCGCCGCGGCAACCATGAGGTCATGATGCGCGGTACATTTGCGAATATCCGCATCCGTAACCAAGTTGCGCCAGGAACGGAAGGCGGCTGGACAACTTACTGGCCAACCGGCGAAGTGATGCCAATTTATGATGCCGCGATGAAATATAAAGAAGACAATACGGGCCTTGTTGTTTTAGCGGGGCAAGATTACGGAATGGGAAGCTCACGCGACTGGGCAGCGAAGGGTACAAACTTGCTTGGCATTAAAACAGTTATCGCGCAAAGTTTCGAGCGGATTCACCGCAGCAACCTCGTGTTGATGGGCGTTCTTCCGTTGCAGTTCAAAAAAGGCGAAAATGCTGATACACTTGGTTTGACTGGCAAAGAAACGATTGAAGTTCAAATTGACGAAAATGTAAAGCCGCGTCAAATCGTAAAAGTTACAGCAACTGCTGAAGATGGCACGAAGAAGGAATTTGAAGTCATGGCACGTTTTGACAGTGAAGTTGAAATTGACTACTATCGCCATGGCGGCATCCTTCAA
Source organism: Pueribacillus theae (assembly GCF_003097615.1). NCBI lineage: Bacteria > Bacillati > Bacillota > Bacilli > Caryophanales > Bacillaceae > Pueribacillus > Pueribacillus theae. The sequence continues at coordinate 154,726 of NZ_QCZG01000002.1, read as the reverse complement.
ATGGTTCTTCGTGATAAAATTTCAAAAAAATAAAGATTGATATAGTGAACGTTTTTTAGGCTGTCGAAGAGACTTTCGGCAGCCTTTTCTAATATGAAAAAATTCACGTTCAAACCTGGTCTCAACCTCTGACTTCTATACATATAGTGTGTTACACTAGACTATGTAAAATTAAAGTGTTATAAGAGGCTGTTCAAAAAGTCCGGAGGCTCACAGGATGTGAGTCAGTTCGACGTTATCAAAGACGTGATGCTTTTAGTCGAACATCTTAAGCTGTCGAATTTCTTCGTCAGCTTCGTTCTTGCGGTACTCACGTATCCTTCAAACTGTTCGAAGGTTCTTCTGCTAAAAACGTGCACGTCCTGTGCACAACGCAGAAGCCGCACCTCCTGTGCAAGTCTCAGAACTTCGCTTCCTCGAAGGAGCCAGGCGACATTTCAACGTTGGCCACAGGACGTGGCCTGCCTTTAGTTGAAATTGGGCTCTTTTTGTCCTCCTTTTTGAACATGCACAATAGGGAAAGAAGTGTGAATGAATGTATTCAGTGGAAAAAGATATTCAAGTCCGTTACGCGGAAACGGATCAAATGGGCGTTGTTTACCATGCGAACTACCTTATTTGGTTTGAACTCGGAAGAACACAATTGATTGAAAGCATTGGCTTTACCTATGCTTCTATGGAGGAAGAAGGGTTCCTTTCCCCAGTAATCGATATTCAAGCCACATATAAAAAACCGGTAAGATATGGCGAAAAGCCGAGAGTTAGGACATGGCTTGAAAAATATGACGGTTTGCGTGTTACTTATTTTTATGAAATTTTAAATGAACACGATGAATTATGCGTGTCAGGATATAGCGTGCATATCGCTGTATTAAAAGACAGCTTTCGGCCAGTGTCAATAAAAAAACATTTGCCTAAGTGGCATCGGGAATATGAGAAAATTAAAAGAAATTGAGTGAAGAACATGGCATTTGGGATTACTAAAAAAGAATTGATGCTTTGGAAGAAAAAAGTGTCCAAAGGAGAAATGGCTTTTTTAACCCACTTTTGGTTTGATGAGAGGTTTCCACAGGCAAATACAGTAACAAAAGCAGGGTGTGTTGACATCGAACGTCTCATTGCATGGGGCAAAAAATATGATTTGAAAGAGCAGTGGATCGATCGGCGCAGCCGTTATCCGCATTTTGATCTGTTGGGAGAAAGACAGATTTTAATCTTAACTGAAGAAGGCCAGTGGGATCAAATCAGCCGTTTTCATCTAAAAGGTTAAAGTTCAAGGGAAGATCTACTATGCTTAAAAAAGTTTTCATCTTGATGGTTTCGATAATTATCGTGATTTTTGCATTGAACTTTTTTAATAAACCTGCAGTGCAAGTGAATACGCCAAAAATTGCACACAAGTCACAATCGACAGAAGTACAAACTGAAAAGAAAGCAGAAGAACATGTAGAAGAAGAGTCCTCTAAAATACATGAACCAACGAATAAAGAGGAATCATCCATTCAAACCAAATTTCAAAAAGAAAAGTGGCTCAAAGAGGAAGAGAATGAAGCAGCAGATATTCATATCGTTGGGATCGGAGACTCGTTAACCCAAGGTGTGGGCGATATGAATAAAGAAGGGTATATAGGAATTATTAAAGAAAAAATTGCGAATGAATCCAACGTAACAGTTGCTCTTCACAACTACGCAAAAAGAGGGCAGCGCAGCGATCAGCTATTAAAAAGGCTGAATAAAAATGAATTTAATGAGGATCTGCGCAATGCTGATTTTATTTTTTTAACAATTGGCGGCAACGATATTATGCGTGTTTTTAAAAATAATTTTTTCAATTTAAATGTTGCGTTATTTGAAAAAGAAAGTATCGATTTTCAAAACAACTTGGGAGAAATCTTAACACGTATGAGAAGTGAAAACCCAACAGCACCAATCTATATGATTGGCATATTTAACCCGTATCTCAATTATTTTTCAGATATTGTTGAAATCGATGAAGTTGTCCGAATTTGGAATGAAAGCATTAAAAAGGTAACAGTCAGTTTTCCAGAAGTACATTTCGTTCCAATTGATTCAATCTTTGAAGAGGGTGAAGAGCCGCTTTTGCACGATGATTTTTTCCACCCAAACAGGCACGGATATGAGCTTATCGCTGATAAATTAATCGCCCAAATGAAAGTTGAAGGAGACTTTGTCTCCAAAAAAGTTGAATGATTACGCACATGTTCAGGAGGGAAAAATATGGAGAAGAAGGAATTTGTTGAGATTATTGAAGAATTAAGCAAAAATTATACAGTTAAATCTTTTCTTCCTGAAAAAGCTGATTTCATCTTTATGCTTGAATCCCCCCATATTCAAGAATTGAAACACAACATTCCAGTTGCCGGTTCATCCGGCGCTACAATGTCAAAAAATTTATTTGGAGAACAATATAATAAACCGCTCGGATTGCTAGTTAAAAAGAATATGGAAATTGGATTTGAAAGAAAAACATTAAATAAAATAGGCCTTTTTAATGTTTCGGAAATTCCTCTACAGAGAAAAGCGTATAAAGATAAAGCGTTAGAGGAGCGTTACCACGATTTTTTTGACAACTTGGAGAAGGTTCGAAGCACAAATCACAAAATAAACTATGAATCATCTGAATTAAACGAACTTCAGCAAGTACTGCTCGATCGTTTCAAAGGAAGGCTGGCAATGCTTTTGGATCGCAAATGTACGATCGTCCCATGCGGCAGGTTTGCGCAAAAATTTTTTCGTTTAGCAAACCTTCACGGAGTCGAATGGACAGTCATTCATGACGTTCCTCATCCGTCTTATAATTCTTGGAGCCAAGAAAAATATCGTGCTAAAATTCAAGAATTGAAAGACGCGTTTTATTCAGAAATCTAAATCCAATAAGTCCATTGATAAGTATCGCTTTATAATTAAAACGGTTTTTGTGTATAGTATGAAGAGACAAACTTTTAAATATAAGGAGTTTATACATTTTGAAAACATTTTACGAATTTAATTTAAGTCATCCAGTTGTTCAGTCAATCAGTTCACTTGGCTTTGAGACAGCAACGCCAATTCAAGAACAAACCATTTCAATTGCACTTGAGGGACATGATGTAATTGGACAAGCCCAAACTGGAACGGGTAAAACAGCGGCATTTGGTATACCAATTATAGAAAATAGTGAAGCTGACAAAAGAGCGATACAAGCTGTCGTATTAACGCCAACAAGGGAACTTGCAGTTCAAGTCGCTGAGGAATTAAACAAAATTGGGAATAACAAAGGCATACGCACAGTTCCTATTTATGGCGGACAAAGTATTGATAGACAAATTCGGGCATTAAAAAACAAACCACAGCTTATTGTTGCGACGCCTGGCCGTTTAATGGATCATATGCGGCGCAGAACGGTTCGTTTTGATGAAATTAAAACGGTTGTATTAGATGAAGCTGATGAAATGTTAAACATGGGTTTTATCGAAGATATTGAAACAATTTTAGCTGAAATGCCGAAACCACGCCAAACATTGTTATTTTCAGCGACAATGCCGAACCAAATCCGCATGCTTGCTGAGAAGTTCATGAATGATCCAAAATTGATAAAAATAAAAGCAAAAGAAATGACTGTGTCTAACATTGACCAGGAGTATATTGAAGTCCAGGAAAAGAAGAAATTCGATGTGTTATGCCGGTTGCTCGACATTCAATCCCCCGAGCTTGCCATTATTTTTGGCCGTACAAAAAAGCGCGTCGATGAAGTTTCTGAAGCGCTTATTAAACGCGGCTATTTTGCCGGTGGGATCCACGGTGACCTCACGCAAATGAAGCGTGATCAAGTGATAAGGCAATTTAAAGAAAAAACAATTGATATTATGGTGGCAACAGATGTAGCGGCCAGAGGTCTTGATATTTCAGGTGTTACGCATGTTTACAATTTTGATATCCCTCAAGATCCGGAAAGCTACGTCCACCGCATTGGCCGGACGGGCCGTGCCGGTGCCACAGGCTTGGCCATCACTTTTGTTACGCCTAGAGAAATTGACCATCTACGGACAATCGAAAAGTTAACAAAGAAAAAAATTGCGAAAAGAGCAATTCCAACCTATCAGGAATTAATGGTTGGCCAAAGGCAGGCAACGATTGATAAACTCGTTCATACTGCTGAGGAAGAGGATTTAAAAGAATACAAAATGGCAGCGGAACAATTGCTCGAAGATACGGACTCTGTGACGCTTTTGTCAGCTGCATTGAAATTACTTACAAAAGAACCTGATACAACACCAGTTAAAATTAGTTCCATTGAGCCGCTGCGGGTAAAAAAAGCTAGGAAACAAAACGACTCTTATAACAGAAACCGCGGCCGGGATCGAATGCGCCGCAATAAACCGAGAGGAAGAAAAAAAAGCTAAGCTGCCATGATATTGATGGCAGTTTTTTCTTAAATAAAAGAAATCGGTCTGTTTCGCCGATTTTCTCTATTCTGGCCTCTGTTAAGAAAAAAGCCCGAGCGTTTTTCTTAACTTGCAGGAAAGGCGCGACAGCCATAAAATAAAGGTAGCACAGATAAAGATTGGGGAAGAACGATGAATTCTAAGCTTGCTATTACACAAGAAGCAACAGTGATTAATATAAATGATTGGGTGGGCCGGCTTGCCGTCATAAGAGAGAAAATGCAGGCAAAAGGCGACGAAAATAATGCACGGAAAATTTTGCAGTTAGTCGAGAAAGTGAAGCATAACGAATTTTCAATCGGTTTTTGCGGCCATTTTTCAGCAGGTAAATCGAGTATGATCAATGAGCTGTGGGAAGAAGATCTACTGCCTTCAAGCCCGATTCCGACAAGTGCAAATTTAGTAAAGGTGAAGGCAGGCGAGCCTTGGGCCCGCATTTATTTTAAACAGCAACAGCCTATTCAATTTTCCTATCCATACGATATAAACAAAGTAAAGAAATATTGTGTAGATGGGGATGAAGTCGAATCAGTAGAAATCAGCCATCCGAGCATTCATTTTCCTGAAAATGTCGTCATCATGGACACACCCGGAATTGATTCAACCGATGATGCGCACCGAGTTGCGACGGCATCATCTCTTCATTTAGCCGATATTGTGTTTTACGTGATGGATTACAACCACGTGCAGTCTGAACTCAATTTTCATTTTGCGAAGGAAATTAAAGAACAAGGGAAAAAAGTGTACTTTGTCATTAATCAAATCGATAAACATCATTCTGAAGAAATATCTTTTGCCGACTTCAGGCAAGGTGTCGATGATGCTTTTCAGAACTGGAACATTCAACCTGATGGTGTATTTTATACGTCTTTGCAAAATAAAGAACATGTCCATAATGAATTTCAGCAATTAAAGCAGTTCATTCATTCCCTCATCGAACAGAAAGATGAAGCATTTCATGAAAATCTTTGGAATGCAACAGTATCCGTCATTAATGAACATTACCATTGGTTAAAGTCATTAAATGAATCGAAAAAAGAAGAGCTTCATAAGCAGATTTCCACTCTATCAAACATTGAAATAAGTAAAATAAAAGAAGAGTATGAAGAGGCGTCACAGAAAAAGAAAAACAATGAAACAAAGCTTCATCAATTCGAGGACGAACTGAAAAATGAACTGGCTAAAATTTTAAACAATGCGATCCTTATGCCTTTCGAAACAAGAGATTTGGCGAAAAGCTTTTTAGAGTCAAAACAAGCGAACTTTAAAGTCGGAATGTTTTTTTCGAAAAAGAAGACGGAAGAAGAGCGAGACAGAAGGCTGCAAGCGTTCTATACAAATTTTATGGAGAAAGTTTCAGCACAACTGGATTGGCATATTAAGCAATTGCTTGTGAACAAAGCAAAAGACTACGGCATAGAGGATGGCAATGGCCTATTTACATCGATTTACAATGAAGAAATTGAGATTCAGCAAACATTATTAAATGAACTTGTGAAACCGGGCGCAAGTGTGAATGGAGACTACATTCTTAAATACACCGAAGATGTCGCTGAAGAAGTAAAGAAAGCATTTAAACAATTTGGATTGCGCGTCCTTGATCGGTTAATGGAACGCCTCCAATTCCATTTGGATCAAGAAAATCAAAAACTGGAACAACAGATTGGTGAAACTAGTAAAATCATCAACGCTTTCCAGGCAAAAAATCATTTGGAAAAAGAGGAGCAGTCAAACAAAACAGCGCTATTAGCCATTTTAAATGAGGAACACTTTGCAGAGCAAAGCGAGATTGAGAAAGCAATAAAAAACCTGCCGAATGAAAAACAGGTTTCGATTGCAAACAGTGATGACTTATATGAAGGAGAGAATAAAAGCCAAGAAGTGGACTTTGATGGGCCGCCTGTTGAGCAGCAAAATGATAAACAGGACGAAGTGGAAAATTCAAGAGAAGCTATTTTACACACCGTTCATAAATTAAAAGCTGTCTCAAAAGAAATAAAGGGACTCAGCGGATTTAAAACAACAGCGAAGGAAATGATTGAACGGGCGAACCGTCTTGAGAACAAGCAATATACGGTTGCGCTGTTTGGCGCGTTCAGTGCAGGCAAGTCTTCATTTGCCAATGCATTGATTGGGGATCACGTACTTCCTGTTTCTCCAAATCCAACGACTGCGACAATAAACAAAATTTTGCCTGTGAACGATGAACATCCTCACGGAACCGTTGTTGTAAAAATGAAGCCAGAGAAGCTGTTATTGGAGGATATCCAATCTTCATTAAAGTATTTTAATAAGCAAGTGGACACAATTCATGGAACCAGGGAAACCATCGATACAATCAAAGCGGATGAGCTTTCTCCAAAAGAGAAACCACACTTTTCTTTTTTACAAGCGGTAAGAAGAGGAATTGATTTCTACCGTAATCATGCTGGAAGTGAAATGACGATTTCGCTCAAAGAGTTCGAGCAATTTGTTGCGGATGAAGAGAAGGCTTGTTTTGTTGAATGGATTGAACTTTATTATGATTGTCCATTGACTCAAGAAGGAATTACGCTAGTTGACACGCCTGGAGCGGATTCGGTTAACGCAAGGCATACAGGGGTGGCGTTTGAGTATATCAAAAATGCCGACGCCATTTTATTTGTGACGTACTATAATCATGCATTCTCACATGCCGATAAAGAGTTCCTCATCCAACTTGGAAGAGTCAAAGATATTTTTGAACTGGATAAAATGTTTTTTATCGTCAATGCGGCTGATTTGGCGAAATCAAACGATGAACTTGAAATGGTGCTTGAGCATGTGAATGGCAATCTATTGCAATATGGAATTCGCCATCCTAGAATTTTCCCTGTCTCTAGCCAAATGGCTTTGCTATCCAAAATCGGGCAAAAGAGAAAGTTAAGCACCGAGCAAGAGACACGGTTAATGGGGATGATGAAAGCAACGAGCGGCAACGTCACCGACCTATCAGAAAAGGGATATGTCCAATCAAAAATTGAAGCCTTCGAACGATCGTTTCATTTATTTACGTCGAAAGAATTGACAGCAGCCGCAGTTGATGCTGCGAACACAGAAATCAGCCGAACAGTTGAAACATTGAAGGAATGGATCGAATCCGCCCAGCTTAGTTCTGAAAAGCGCGAAGAGAAGAGAAGGCAATCTGAACAACTGCGCAATGATTTAATAAACGAAGTCCGATCGATTGAGCTTGCTTCAGATAAACGGGCGCTTTTACAAGAGATCGAAGAATTATTTTACTATGTAAAACAGCGGCTTTTCCTTCGGTATAATGAAATGTTTCAGCAAGCATTCAACCCGGCTGTGCTTCAGAATGATAAACAGCCGGTAAAGGAAAAATTAAAAGGCTGTTTACAAGAACTTGTGGATTTCATAGGATTTGATCTTGCACAGGAAGTGCGGGCAACATCGCTTAGAATTGAAGCGTTTCTTTCGAAGCAGATCAAATCAACGTTCAATCAAGCGGAAAAAAGCATACATGAACGTTCTTCATCGTCGTTTTTACACAATTTTGAAATGGATTCGATCGAACTGCCGCAATTTCATGAGCCATTTGATACAGTGAACGTCCCAGCCCTGTATCCTATCTTAGCCAAGTTCAAAAATACGAAGCACTTTTTTGAACTGGATGGAAAAAAAGAAATGAGAGAAGCGATTGAAACAGCGTTTCAATCACCTGTCGAAGATTATCTTTCCGTAAATCGCAAACAGCTTTCAGCTTATTATGATGAAATATTCAACGAAGAAACCGAGAAGCTAAAGCGCCGATTGGAACGAGAGATTAATGATTATTTCGATGGACAGCTTTCAGCGCTCGCTCCGAATGTTGACATCCAGGAATTACAATCGCTTTGCAACAAAATCATGGAGGTTTAACATGCAAAAGAACTTGGCCATTTCGATGCCAAGTTCATTTTTTAAAAAGTTAACGTATAAATTTGTCTCTTTTGCAAATGTAGACCAATCTGACCTCTGACTTTCTAAGAAAGCCGCGCCAGCGTTTTTCTTATGTATGCCGTTATTTCTTTAAGTAAAGATAAAGCGCACTCATATCATCGTCGCCATGGCCGGAATCAACTGCTTCCTTCATCATAGCGGTTACTTGTTTGCCAATTGGCAAGGGAATGTTTTTCTCATCGGCAAGTTCACCGGCAATTTTTAAATCTTTATGTAATAATTTCATTGCAAAGCCTGGTTCATATTCATTTTTTGAAATAAAATTTTCATAATGCCGATCGAAAACCCGGCTTTGCGCATAGCTTGAATGTAAGATGTCAAATAGCACATCTGAATCAACACCCATCTTCTCCCCAAGATTAAGAGCTTCTGCAACAGCTTGGGTATGAAAGCCGACCATAAGATTATTAACGAGCTTGACGATCGAGCCGCTCCCGCATTTGCCGACATGATAAATGTTCTCCCCTAATATTTGAAAGTATGGCAACATACTTTCAAAGACTTCTTTGTCGCCGCCAACCATAATGCTGAGCGTTCCTTCTTCCGCACCGAAATTGCCGCCGCTTATCGGAGCATCTAGGAACTTCATTCCTTTTTCATTTGCCTTTTCATACACTTTCTGATTCAATGTAGGGGAAACCGTACTGAAATCGATAAGATATTGACCGTTCCGCCCATGCTTTACAATTCCTTCATCGCCTAGTATCACCTCTTCAACATCGTGGGGGAAGGGAAGGCACGTCATAAGGATATCACATTCTTGAACGATTTCAGATAATGTGTAGCCTCCTTTGCCGCCTGCGTCAATAAATAGCTGTTCTTTGCCTTTGCTGCGGTTCAGTCCAATTACATCATAATTTGCTTTTACTAAATTTTTTGCCATAGGCAGCCCCATCGCGCCTAGGCCGATAAATCCAATTTTGGCTGACATAAACTAAATCTCCTTTCAATCGGTTCTTCCCTTATTTTAGCATACTTATTTGCATATTCTTGACAGTTTTTTGGGAAATGAAGGAAACAATTTTCTGAAAAGACTAAAAAGTGGATTGAAATCTTTTACTGAATTCGGTATAATTAAAAAAAGCAGAGGAGGCACTAACATGAGACACGAAAACTCCTATAAAGAAAACATGAAAAAATCTGCTATGGATAGAAAGAGAAAAGAAGATGCATTTATGTTAGACATCTTTTCTCAAATGGTGATTGATGAAGCACTCTTTAAAGCGAAGAAAGAAGAGATGAAGGCACAAATTGATTGTGCGCTTGACAATCATGATGAGGAAAAGTTTTATTCTTTATCAAAACAGTATAAAGAATTGCTAAAAAAATATGCATAAATAAATGACCCCTTTTTGGAATGGCATCCAAAAGGGGTTCTTCATTTCATATTGTCATTTGCTTTTATAACGTTAAGCCATGTTTACTAACGCTTCTTTTTCAAACCATTGTTTTGCTTCGGCAATAAATGAGTGATTGCCTAAAAAAAGAATAAAATCGGCATGTTTGGTTTGGAGCGCTTTTTTGCATGCCTCGGGTATAGAGGAAATGAATTCGACCGAAAGGAGATTTTCTGCATATTTTGCGACGTTCTCTTCGCGAAATGTTTTATATCCGTTTTCCGGTTTCGTAATGATCAATTCATTTGAAAAACGTTTCACGACATGAATAATCCCTTTGTAGTCTTTGTCTTCTGATAAGCCAAGGACGGTAATAAGACAGGAAGGGTTAAAACTTTTAACGACTTCCTGTATATATTGGGCAGAGTCCCGATTAATCGCCGCATCCGCTATCACGACTGGTTTTTTTAAAATAACTTCACATCTCCCGGGATTTTGCAGGGATGCCAGCCAATGCCCAATCATCGTACGGCTTATTGCGGTTTTCAAAATTATTTCACAAGCTTGTATGGCCGCCGCAATATTTTCGCATTGGAATGCCCCCAACAAAGGGACGGACAAATTGCTGTAGGCTGTTTGTTTCGTATCGATATGAAATATCGTGCCATTGATCGTAACCTTGGATATAATGGCGTTAAAATCAGTGCCATAACGGAAAATTTCATTCGATTGGCTTGAAAGCTTTTTATTAATGTATTGCCGGACATCCGGGCGCTGTTTGCTTATAATGACAGAAGTGCTGCTGTTTTTTATGATGCCTAATTTATGGTCAGCAATGTTTGAAATGCCGGGCCCCAGCTCCTGAACATGCTCCTCAAAAATTGGGGTAATGACCGCCCACTTGTTATCTACGACGTTTGTGTCATCAAAAAGGCCGCCTTTTCCAACTTCAAGAACAATGTAATCAACATTCTGTTCTTCAAAGTAGAGAAGAGCGATCGCTAAATTAATCGCGATGGGTCCCAAATATTCATTAGCATCCAATTGGCGGTCAATCTCTTGTACATGCGGATACATGCTGTTTGCGATTTTTATAAAAGCGTTGTCTGGAATATTCTCCCCGTTTAATTGGATTCTTTCATTAAACGTAAACTGATGGGGTGATGTGAACAACCCCACTTTATAAGATAAAGACGCAAGTAAAGAAGAGATAAACTTGGCTGTTGAACCTTTTCCTTTGCTTCCGGCCACAAGGATAATCTTCTTACCGGCGTCTGGGTTGCCAATTGCGTGTAAAAGCTGGCGCGATCGCTCTTGTTTTCTAATTAAGTTCCTTTTTGTCATTTGACTTGCCCGGTTATAGGAAGAATAAACCAAATCAATGGCTTGAGATCTTGTTTTTATCATTTTTCCTGTCCTTTTAAGCGTGATTTATCCATGAAGAAAAGCCGCCCAAAAGTGCGGCTCTTTCAGGTTCGTTATTTCCAATCGTAAGGTGTTTCTTGATAAACGTAGTAGTTTAGCCAATTGCTAAACAGGAGGTAAGCGTGTGAACGCCAAGTATGCAGCGGCAGAATATTTGGGTCGTCATTAGGAAAATAGTGCTTTGGCAAAATATGCAACCCTTTTTTTGAATCTCTGACATACTCGTCTCTAAGTGTACATACGTCATACTCTAAGTGGCCTGTCACAAAGATTTGGCTGCCGCCCTGGTTCGCAACAATTGCCACCCCGGCTTCATCTGATTCACATAAGACTGATAAATCTTTTACTTTTTCAATGTCCTCTTTGCGTACTTCGGTAAAGCGGGAATGAGGTACGTTGAAGAGGTCGTCAAACCCCCGTAAAAGTTTGACATTGTTTTTCAAAACCCGGTGTTGAAAGATTCCTGTAAGTTTCTCATTTAACTCATATTTTTGTATTCCGTAATGGTAATAAAGGGCTGCTTGCGCTCCCCAGCAAATATGGAGAGTAGAGGTGACATTCGTTTTTGTCCAGTCCATAATTTCTTTTATTTCATCCCAGTATGTCACTTCTTCAAATTCAAGATGTTCAATAGGGGCGCCGGTAATAATCATCCCATCAAATTTTGCATCTTGTATATCCCCAAAGCTCGAATAAAATGATTCCAAATGGGACTTAGCCGTTGTTTTTGGTTGATGGGTAATCGGCGCTAGCAGTGTAATATTCACTTGCAAAGGCGAATTGCCAAGCAACCGTAATAAATGTGTTTCTGTTTTTTCTTTTTCAGGCATAAGGTTCAAAATGACAATATTTAATGGCCGAATATCTTGTGTATAGGCTCTTTGATTATCCATTACAAAAATATTTTCATTCTCTAATATTTCTTTTGCGGGCAAATCAACGGGAATATTAATTGGCATGACAAAGCTCCTTACTTCTTTTTTTCTAATAAATTCCATTCAATAATTATTTTTACATCTTTCCTGTTCTATTTTATCATAATAAAAGAGAGAATAGCACAAAAGACGCTTTAAATTCGTGTCCAAAATGGAGGACAAAAAGAGCCCGATTTCAACTGAATGAAGGCGACGTTCTGTGGCCAACGTTGAAATGCTGCCAACCTGGTTCCTCCGAGGAAGCAAGTTCTGAGCTGTCTCACATTTTGTGAGTCTCCAGATTTTTTGAACAACCGTTACAATGAATCGAACATTTAGGAGTGGAAGACCTTGCAGCGTAAACAAGTCATTTGTAAAGTGAACGACATACTTGATACCTATTGCACAGATTGCTTCCTTAAACAGTTTTTGCGCCAAACGTATGGAAAGAATCATGCACAGCGCTTTTGTATCAGGGAATGCTCAGTAGGTGAAGAACTGCAAAAATACGGAGACAAACTTTTAAAAAAGACGTAATTAACAATTTGATTATGTAATATACCTATTGATAAACTTGCAATAGAAACAAAAAGAGGAGCGGAACAAGCTAGAGGGGCACCTCTTATTTTAAACGCGATTACTGTGTCAGTATCATGCAAGAAATTTCCTTTGATATTTCTGATGAAGAGCTCGAACGCCGCCTCAGTGAGTGGCAAGAACCGCCTCTTAAGCATCCAAAACGTTCTAGGTAACTATGCGAGACTCTGCAGCTAAAGGTGCGGTTACAGACGAATCTTGAGCAGATAAGTTGACAATGCGCATGTCTTAAGACATAATAATTTTCAGATTGAATCGGTATATGTTTAAATTAAACTTGCGTTGAAAGGGATCAGTAGAAAGCAAGCGTGCACAAGAGAGTGGAATCCATCGGCTGAAAGATTCCATTGCATGGCACTTTTGAACCTGCCCTTGAGCTGTCAATGGTTAAGCATTGACCGGATATTCTCCGTTACAGGAAAAGAGTGGGCATACTTATGCCAAAAAAGGTGGTACCACGGAAACTTTCCGTCCTTTTACAAGGATTGGAAAGTTTTTTTATATTGAAAGGTGATTTTTCGTGAAGAAACAAAGAATTGTCGTTAAGATCGGCAGCAGCTCGTTAACAAATGAAACTGGTGGATTATCTGAAGATAAATTACATGAACATGTTGACGCTATCGCGAAATTGAAACAAAAAGGCAATGAAGTTGTTCTTATTTCGTCAGGAGCCGTCGCAGCGGGGTTTAAAAAACTCGGTTATCCTGCAAGGCCTGTCACGATTGCCGGAAGGCAATCCGCCGCAGCTGTCGGACAGTCACTGTTAATGCAGCATTACGGCGAATCTTTCGCGCGTTACAATATGATTACCGCTCAAATGCTGTTAACGAGAAACAACTTTAAAAACAGGGAACAGTACAGAAATATTTTTCAAGCGTTGTCAGAATTGCTACGCAGAGATGTGATCCCTATTATTAACGAGAATGATTCTGTTGCAATTGATGAACTGACATTCGGCGATAATGATATGCTCTCGGCTTTAGTCAGTGGGATTATTAGCGCCGATCTATTAATCCTTTTAACGGATATTAATGGATTGTATGATAAAAATCCGAGAGAACATCCTGACGCAAAAAAGTATAACTTTATCAGTGAAATCAGTGATGGCCGCATTGAAGAAACAAGCGCTTCCGGTTCATCAGTGGGCACGGGAGGGATGAAAACGAAATTGTTGGCGGCAAAAACCGCACTGTCACTCGGAGTAAAATGCTTTATCGGAACAGGCGAGGGAGAAGATAAATTGCTTGACGTCATCGAAGGCAAAGGCGATGGCACATACATCGGGTCCCCTAAAACGGCAAGAATAACGAACAATAAACAATGGCTTGGCCTCCATTCCCAAATATCCGGAGCAATTGTCGTAGACGAAGGAGCGGAAGCCGCTTTATTGAATATGGGAAAAAGCTTGCTTCCTGCAGGAATCGTTAAAATTGAAGGCGAATTTTCAGTTAATGACGTCGTTGAAATTAAAAATATCCGAGGAAAGCAAATCGCACGCGGGCAAGTTAACTATACGTCAAACGAATTAAAGAAAGTGAAAGGAATGGCCAGCTTTGATGCAAAGCATGTAACGGAACGAAATGCAAGCGAGGTCGTTCATCGTGACCATATGATTTTAATCTAATTAAGGAAGGATGATTCCATTGTTTAAAAATAAAGATGATCCTTCATTAAAAACTTGTTTCGAATTGGTTTTTTCCGAGGATTTGGCAGAGAAGTCTTTTCTGGAAGATCATCTTTATTCTCTCAATCATGGGGTGGTTTAAAATTCTACATTGAAAAGGAGATGGAGAAAAATGGAATTAATTGAAAAAGCGAAAAAAGCGAAAAAAGCTTCAGCCATTTTATCGGCAACGACGACGGAAGAAAAAAACGCGGCATTAAATACAATCGCTGATGAATTAATCAATCATAAAGATTTCATCCTATCGAAAAACGAGCTCGATATCCAAAACGGTAAAGAGACAGGCTTAAGCAGCGCACTGATCGATAGGCTGACATTGACAGAAAAGAGAATAAATGATATTGCGGAAGGGCTGAACCAAGTTGCGAAATTAAAAGATCCGGTCGGGGAAAAAATCGAATCCTGGGAACGCCCGAACGGCCTTCAAATTACAAGTGTACGGGTCCCTTTAGGGGTCGTCGGCATGATTTATGAAGCGAGGCCGAATGTAACCGTTGATGCTGCCGGCCTTTGCCTGAAAACGGGAAATGCTGTTATTCTTAGGGGAAGCTCTTCAGCGATTGAATCAAACAAAGCGCTCGTCACCATCATTCATCAAGCGCTCGAAAAAACCGCTTTGCCCGCTGATGCTGTCCAATTAATTGAGGATACGAGCCGCGAGGCCGCATCTGCCATGTTTAAGCTGAATGATTACCTTGATGTCCTAATACCAAGAGGTGGAGCCGGCTTAATAAAAACTGTAGTAAACAACTCAACGGTTCCGGTTTTGGAGACTGGGGCAGGAAATTGCCACGTATATATCGATGAGTCTGCTGAAAAGCAAATGGCGATAGATATTGCGGTAAATGCAAAAACACAGCGCCCTTCCGTTTG
The DNA here is from genome assembly GCF_003097615.1 of Pueribacillus theae. Classification (NCBI taxonomy): domain Bacteria; kingdom Bacillati; phylum Bacillota; class Bacilli; order Caryophanales; family Bacillaceae; genus Pueribacillus; species Pueribacillus theae. The sequence continues at coordinate 139,473 of NZ_QCZG01000002.1, read as the reverse complement.
CAATGCGATTGAAACATTGTTAATCCATAAGCGCTGGGCAGATGCTCATCTAGGCGATGTTGTAAAAGATTTGCAAACAAATGGCGTGGCATGCCTCGGTGACGATTATGTTGTTCAGCACGCCACTGATGTAAAGAAAGCAACAGAAGAAGACTGGGCTACGGAATTTTTAGACAATACGATTGCGATTAAAGTAGTGAACGATGTTGAAGAAGCCATCGAACATATTAACGACTACGGAACGAAACACTCTGAAGCAATTGTCAGCGAAAATGAAGGGAATGTAAAGCGGTTCTTTCAAGCAGTTGACGCTGCCGCATTATACCACAATGCCTCAACAAGGTTTACCGACGGGTTCGAATTTGGCTTTGGCGCAGAAATCGGGATCAGCACGCAAAAACTCCATGCAAGAGGGCCAATGGGATTAAAAGCGTTGACAACGAATAAATATGTTATTGAAGGAACGGGGCAAATCCGCGAATAAGGTAATTCAAAAAGTCCGGAGATTCACAGGATGTGAATCAGTTCGACGTTATCACAGGACGTGATGCTTTTAGTCGAACAACTTAAGCTGTCGAATTTCTTCGTCAGCTTCATTCTTGCGGTACTCACGTATCCTACAAACGGTTCGAAGGTTCTTCTGCTAAAAACGTGCACGTCCTGTGCACAACGCAGAAGTCAGCACCTCCTGTGCAAGTCTCAGAACTTTGCTTCCTCGAACTTCTCGGCTCTTTTTGTCCTCCTTTTTGAATCCGCAAATAAGATAATTCAAAAAATCCGGAGTGCTATTTCACCCCGGATTTTTCTTTTTTCATAAGGTAATCCATGACCCCCATCGAGAATACTTGCAGATCCATCTTCAGAATTTCAAAAGTGACGTGATCTGTTGGAACGTTATGTTCATTTATCAGCCTTTCGCTTATTTTATCAAACAATCTGTCAGCGAGTTCATTCATCTCTTTTCCTTCGCTTAATACTTCTTTCCCTGTATTCACATAAACAGGAAGCCAATATTCAATTTGCCGGTATGCCTCTTCAACTTGATCCGTCACGCTGAAATGGCCAAAGTAAATGCGTTCGACATCCATTTTTTTGATTTTTTCCATGGAATGCAAAGTTTTGTCCGGGTCAAATTGATTGGGTGAAGTTGCCGGCAAAAATAATTTAAAACCAAATTCTTCAATATGCGTGTGTTGAATTCCAAGCGTATCGCCTACGAAGATGCCGTTGCTGACAGGATCGTAAATACTGAAATGATGGTTCGCATGTCCCGGCGTATCTAAAAATAAAAGTTCACAATGATCGCTTATTCGAAGTGTGTCATTCTCTCCCTTTATCAAAATTCTCTCTTCAGGAACGGGTAAAATCGGACTGAAAAACTGTTCGAATTTTTCACCGTAAACTGCTTTTGCCCCTTGGATTAAGCGAGACGGGTCAGCCATGTGCCTTGCTCCTTTAGGGTGAACAACAAGCTTTGCATTTGGGCACTTCTCCATAAGCAAACCTGCACCGCCGGCATGATCAAGGTGAATATGCGTAACAATAATATACTCAACTTGTTCAGGATTGATATGTAAATCCTCCAAACCTTGAAGGATGTACGGAATTGAAGGGCTAGCACAAGTTTCAATCAGCGTTAATTTTTCTTCATTTATCACATAGGTGCCTGTCCTGTTTTCAAACCCAAGATCAAAGCCGTCAATTAAGTGGATACGGTTTCCTAGATCAATCGGCTTCTTTTTTCCCATTTTTCGAAAAACTCCCTTGTTAGTGAATTTGACATTTCATTAACTATATTCCCTCTATTCATTCTAAGGGAAGAAAATTGAATTGTAAACGGTGGTCATGAGGGCGTTTAATCTTTAAATGGATAATTTTTTTCAAAGTAATCCCGCTCATTTATCGCATACTAACTGTAATCTCCTTACTAAAGAAGGGGGGATTACGACTGATGTCTCATGATTATGATGCTGCCTTATTCTACCTCCATCGAATGGCATGCAGCGACTTAATTCATTTGATGACTTTAACGAAAGATGATTTTCTTTCTAAGAAAATCGAGAAATTTGTTAAAGATTTTATGTATGAACCCGAATTTTCTGTTGTTGAAAAATCTTACGATTCTTTATTATCGTATCTCGATCACGTATTTTTAGCTGAAATAGAAGAAGCTATCCAAAAACAAAGCCAATAATGTTTGGCTTTGTTTTTCTTAAGTGAGTCCCTTTTTTCATGTTAGAATGATGGTAGTGTAAAAAGGGGAGGGGCATAAATTATGTACACATCTGCTTTAATGACAAAGTTCAAAACAAGTGTATTTAGCGAAATGGCCCAGTATAAAAAGAAAAAGATCGCTGAAGGAAAAGAAATCATTGATTTAAGCATCGGAAGCCCTGATCTACCGCCGCCAACATTCATGATGGATGAACTCGCGCGCTCAGTCTGTGACGAAACTCAGTATGGCTATACGCTCACTGGAACCGATGAGTTTTTATCGGCTGTTTCATTTTTTTATCGGAATCGATACAATGTCGAACTGGATAAAGAGACGGAAATATTGCAGTTATCCGGGTCACAAGACGGGCTTGTGCACCTGCCGCTAATTTTAACGGATCCAGGCGACGTCGTATTAATGCCGGATCCTTGCTATCCAGCTTACCAAATCGGCATTGATTTAGCACGCGCTGAAGCCTATCGGATGCCATTAAAGAAAGAAAACAATTTTTTTCCGAATCTAAACGAAATCCCAGAAACTGTTGTAAAAAAGGCAAAGCTTATGTTTCTTAATTATCCGGGCAATCCTGTTCCAGTTATGCCTACAAAGGAATTTTTTGAAGAGGTTGTGGCATTCGCAAGAAAACACAGCATCGTTGTCGTTCATGACTTCGCCTATTCAGAGTTAAACTTTACGAATGAAAAGCCGATAAGTTTTTTATCGGTAGATGGGGCAAAAGAAATCGGGGTTGAATTCAATTCTTTGTCAAAAAGCTTTAATATGGCGGGCTGCCGGATTGCTTATCTTGCAGGAAATCACCATATCATTAAAGCGTTGGGCCGATTAAAGTCTAATTTGGATTACGGGGTTTTTATGCCGATCCAAAAAGCAGCAACAAAAGCATTAATGGAGGGAGCGCAATTTTTGGATAAAAACCGTTACATTTATAAAGCGCGCCGTGATGTGCTAGTGGACGGATTGAATGAGATTGGATGGAAGATTGATACACCCGATGCGACGATGTTTATTTGGGCGCCAATTCCAAGCGGGTTCACCTCTTTAAAATTTACATATGAGTTAATTGATCGGGCAGGGGTTGTCGTTACCCCGGGAAATGCGTTCGGTGAGTATGGCGAAGGGTATGTTAGAATCGCACTTGTGCAACATGAAGGAAAGCTGAAAAAGGCAGTTGAGAAAATCAAGAAATCCAATATTTTGTAACGGTTTTGTAGAACTTTAAATTGGAGTGTCGTGTGTTTTTTTGGTAAGATGATATGTTGTAAATATAATTTTGAAAGGTGATGTTTGCTATTGGAAAGCAAAAAATCATACCAAATTTTACTTTATTACAAATATGTCCATATTGAAAATCACGAAGAATTCGCTGCAGAGCATCTCGCTTTCTGCAAAGAATTGGGCCTTAAAGGAAGAATCCTTGTTGCCGAAGAAGGCATCAATGGCACAGTTTCCGGAACAGTTGAACAAACGAATAAATATATGGAAACGATTCATAACGATCCGCGCTTTGCAGATATGGAATTCAAGATCGATGAAGCGGATGGACACGCATTCAAAAAAATGTTTGTCCGCCCAAGGAAAGAAATTGTATCGCTTCGCCTCGAAAACGATATTAACCCAAACGAGAAAACGGGAAAATATTTAAGCCCGAAAGAATTTTACGAAGAAATGCAGAAAGAAGACGTTATTGTCCTTGATGCCCGAAATGACTACGAATATGAAATCGGCCATTTCCGCGGAGCGATTAACCCGGGCGTTGATGCATTCCGCGACTTGCCAAAATGGGTTAAAGAAAACTTGAGTGAGCATAAAGATAAGAAAATCCTCGCGTATTGCACCGGCGGTATCCGTTGTGAGAAACTTACCGGTTTCTTGCTTGAAGAAGGCTTTAAAGATGTCGGGCAACTGCACGGCGGCATTATTATGTACGGAAAAGATGAAGAAGTGCAAGGGGAGCTTTACGACGGAAAATGCTACGTATTTGATGAAAGAATCTCGGTGCCAATTAATAAAAAAGAAAATATCATCGTTTCCAACTGCTATTATTGCGGGAAAAAAGAAGATCGCTATGTAAACTGCGCGAACCCGGATTGCAACAGGCAGCACGTTTGCTGTGAAGAATGCGAGGAAAAATATCAACGTTCCTGCTCTGATGAATGCAGGGCACATCCGCGCAACATGTATAGGCGTGAGCTTCAGAAACAAAATGCTTAAAGAAAGGCAGAGAGGCCGGGGATACGAATGAAACAATATCTCGAATTGTGTCAACACATTTTGGAACACGGAACCGAAAAATCAGATCGCACAGGGACAGGAACAATCAGTATTTTCGGCTACCAAATGCGATTCAATTTAGCGGATGGCTTTCCTTTGTTAACAACAAAAAAACTGCATACGAAATCAATTATTCACGAGCTGCTATGGTTTTTAAAAGGTGATACGAACATTCAGTATTTGAACGAAAATGGTGTGAAAATATGGAATGAATGGGCAGATGAAAATGGAGATCTCGGCCCAGTATACGGCTATCAATGGCGTTCATGGCCAGATGGCAACGGAGGAACAATCGATCAAATCAAGGAAGTCGTTCACCAAATTAAGCACAATCCCGACTCAAGAAGGTTGATTGTAAGTGCGTGGAATGTGGCTGACGTCGGCAAAATGGCGTTGCCGCCTTGCCATTGCCTGTTTCAATTTTATGTGGCTGATGGGAAATTGTCTTGCCAATTGTACCAGCGCAGTGCTGACGTATTTCTCGGTGTTCCGTTTAATATCGCTTCCTATTCATTGCTTACGATGATGATTGCGCAAGTATGCGGATTGAAGCCGGGGGAATTTGTCCATTCGTTTGGAGATACGCATATTTATACGAATCATATCAAGCAGGTGAAGCTGCAATTAACAAGGGAGCCGAGACCCCTTCCCATCTTGAAAATCAATCCGGATGTCAATTCCATCTTCGATTTTAAATACGAAGATTTTGAGATCGTAGATTACAATCCTCATCCGCATATTAAAGGGGAAGTCTCGGTATGATTTCTTTTTTAGTCGCAATGGACAAAAACCGGTTAATTGGCAAGGACAATGATTTGCCGTGGAGGCTGCCTGCTGATCTTGCCTTTTTTAAGAAAAAAACGACCGGCAATACAATCATTATGGGCAGGAAAACATATGCTTCCATTGGGCGGCCGCTCCCAAACCGCCGAAATGTCATTTTGACAAGGGACAAAAATTTTAATGCTGAAGGCTGTATTATTGTACACACCGTCGAAGATGCAATTGCCTCCATTCAGCCGAATGAAGAAGGTTTTGTCATTGGCGGTGCAGAAATTTTTCCTCAATTTCTGCCTTATGCAGACAAAATGTATATTACATTCATTAACGAAGAATTTGACGGCGATACGTATTTTCCTGAGATTGACATGGAGAAGTGGCAGCTCGTTTCAAGAGAAAAAGGAATAAAGAATGATAAAAACCCGTACGACTATGAATTTTTATGCTATAAAAAACTTCCAATTTAAGTTGGAAGTTTTTTCTGTTTTTAAAACACTTTTTTTGGGAATAGGTTAGGAAATGGAACGATCAAGCAAGAAGTAAAAGAAAATTGGGATGTAAATAGCCCGTAAGCAAGATGAGACAAAATAATTCAAAATATTTCGGTTATATCAGCTTTGCATCCTATTTTTGCTCTTGATATGCTTTTAACAACTTTATAGTAAGAAAATACTGCAAAGCATCCATTTTTTTAAGAGGGGGTAAACCGTGAAAAAACTCTTTAACTCTGCTATTTTATTTGCTTTATTACTAGTGCTTGCTGCATGTGGTTCGTCCGGCAGCTCGGGTGATGGAGAAGATTCTGATAATTTATTAGCCAGTTTAAAAGAAAAAGGGTCAGTGACGATTGGTTTTGCCAATGAAAAGCCTTATGCCTATGAAGAGGACGGTGAACTAAAAGGCGCAGCCGTAGACATTGCAAAAGCCGTTTTCAAAGAAATGGGCATTGACAAAGTGGAAGGCCAGCTTTCTGATTTCGGACAATTGATTCCTGGTTTGAATGCAGGCAAATTCGATGTTATTACGGCGGGCATGGCGATCACTCCTGACCGCTGTAAAAATGCGGCATTCGCTGAGCCGGAATTACAGTATGGAGAAGGTTTAGTTGTCAAGGCTGGAAATCCGGAAAATCTGCATAGTTATAAAGACATTGCTGATCATCCTGATATAAAGGTTGCGGTCATGGCCGGCGCCACTGAAAATGAATTTCTTATTAGAGAAGGCGTCAGCAAGGATCAAATCATGAGTGTACCCGATATTCCGGCTTCTTTCTCAGCTGTTGAGTCAGGGAGAGCCCATGCGACAACTGCAACAGAAATGACGATAAAAATGGCACTGGAATCAGCAAATAACAACAACCTCGAATTTGTTACAGACTTTGAGCAACCTGATATTGAGGGAGTCCCAAGCTACGGCGCGGCGGCATTCCGAAAAGACAATGAAGCATTAAAAAATGCGTATAACGAAGCGTTGGCAAAGATTAAAGAAGACGGAACATTAATTGAACTTGCCGAGAAATCTGGATTTACCGAGGAAATGAATATGGTTCCGGAAGGTATCACGGCTGAAAACGTATGCAGTGGCGAAGAATATTAATTTTCTATTTCTTCTAGGTCAGGTTCCACATAAGAGAATCTGGCCTTTTCCTTTGAAATAGGGTGCGATTTATTTTCCGGGAAGCGGTATTTTGTTAGGGGAAAATCGCCCCGATAATGTCTATTTAAAGAGGTGATTGCGATTAATGAACTGGGTGAAATCCTTTTTGTTTTATTAAAAGGTTTGAAAATTACACTAATCATTTTGGTTGGGTCTGCCGTTTTAGCATACATCATCGCATTTATTGCAGGGTTTTGCCGATTGTCTACTAATATTTTTCTCAGTAAATTTACGGGATTTTACGTGGAAGTATTTCGAGGCACTTCTTTAATTGTGCAATTATTTTGGTTTTCATATGCGTTGCCCGGCCTTTTTGGGATTCAATTGGGCAGTGACTTATGGGCGGGCATTCTCGCTATTTCATTAAACTATGGTGCATACATGTCTGAAATTGTCCGGGGATCGATTCTATCTGTATCCAAAGGACAAACAGAGGCTGCCATCGCGCTGAACATGTCGCGGTTTCAGCGAATGCGTCTTGTTATTTTACCTCAGGCCGTAAAAATGATGCTCCCTGAATTCGGGAATTATCTCATTCATATGCTAAAAGCCACTTCTCTTGTCTCCTTAATAGGATTAACTGACATTCTTTATTACGGCGACATTTACAGAAGTACACATCTTTCATTAGCGCCAACGGTCTATATTTTCGTTCTTGTCTTTTACTTTATTCTCGCACTTCCGCTCATCGGAATCACAAGAAAATTTGAACGAAGCGCAAGGAAGGGAGTGGCGAACTAAATGAATTGGGATTGGAATGTTATGGCCGACGCATTCCCAATGGTTTTTAAAGGAATGTGGGTGACGTTAGGGCTGACGATTGCATGTTATTTGTTTTCACTTGTATTTGGGTTCTTTTGGTTTTTTGTGAAGCAGATTCCGGGTCGACCGTTTCAATGGATTGTCTTTTGGATAATGGAATTTATACGCTCAACGCCGCCTCTTGTCCAATTGTTTTTTATATACTATGCATGGCCGATGGTTCCCTATGTCGGGGTTTCACTAAATCCGTTTGTTGCAGCAATTCTAGGGCTCGGTATTCACTTCAGCACTTATATTTCTGAAGTATACCGTTCAGGAATTGAGTCAGTTGACAAAGGGCAATGGGAAGCGGCAAGAGCTTTAAATTTCCCGACAGGCAAAACATGGACGAAAATCATTTTGCCACAGGCTTTGCCTCCGACAATTCCAATGCTTGGAAATTACTTAATCATCATGTTCAAGGAAGTTCCGCTTGCATCGACAATTGGGGTCGTCGGTATGCTTCATATGGCAAACGAATACGGAGCGCAGCATTGGAAATATCTTGAACCATTAACGCTTGTTGCCATCTTTTTCTTACTTCTAAGCTATCCGTCAGCAGTTTTAATTCGCAAACTCGAACAAAAATACAACCGGCGTTTTGACAAACGGGAAACTGTGCAATCCAAACCTGTTTAAATAAAGGAAGGGTGAGTGTTGATGGGTGAACCTATCGTAAAATATAAAAATGTATATAAATCATTCGGTGATGTCAATGTATTAAAAGGAATTAATTTAAATATTTCACCATCTGAAAAAGTTGCGTTAATCGGCCCGAGCGGTTCAGGGAAGACAACGATTATCCGCATGTTAATGACATTGGAACAACCGACATCAGGAACGATTGAAGTTAATGGCCATAACTTATGGAAAATGGAAAGGAATGGAAAGCAAGTCGATGCCAATGAAAGCCATTTACGAAAAATAAGAGGAGATATCGGAATGGTGTTCCAACATTTTAACTTATTTCCTCACATGACTATTTTGGAAAATTGCATGGCAGCTCCAATCCATGTGCAAAAAGAAAGCAAAGAATCAGCAAAACAGCGTTCAATCGAGATGCTGGAAAAAGTAGGATTAGGCGATAAAACCGATCTCTATCCTTCTCAGCTGTCAGGCGGCCAAAAGCAAAGAGTAGCGATGGCAAGGGCCCTTGTCATGAGGCCGAAAATTATGCTGTTCGATGAAGTGACTTCAGCATTGGATCCCGAGCTTGTCGGCGAAGTATTGGAAGTTATTCGCGACCTTGCGAAAGAAGGCGAAATGGCAATGATTCTTGTCACCCATGAAATGGACTTCGCAAGAGATATTGCTGATCGGGTTTTGTTTCTTAACGAAGGCGTCATTGAAGCGGAAGGACCGCCGGAAGAAATCTTAATCAATCCAGAAAGCGAAAGGCTGCAATCCTTTTTAAGCAGGTTTACAGGCAGCAACAGCTCCTCCTGATTATTTTCAGGAGTTTTTTTTTGGTTAAAAATAACAATCATATCTTCAAAAAAATAACCCATTCTAATTAATGTTCCATGATATTACTTCTTGAGGAGGAACATAAAAAATGACGGTTGCAACCCAAGTACAACAAACAGTGGCAAGCTTAAAAGGGGCCCAGGCTAGTTTAGAAAGCTTTGCACTTCAAACAGAGAACCAGCAAGCGAAACAACTCTTTCAAAATGCGGCCAAACAAACTCAAATGATTGTTGATACCGTTGATGCAAGGTTGAAAGAAATAGAAGCAGAAGAACCTCAATACAAACAGCAATAGTTCCAGTAGGGTTGGTGGTTTGTATCACCAACCTTTTTTGAACCTTAATTAAATGAGGTGCCTAATTTGATAATAAAAAAACAACCGATTATCATGATATTTACATTTTTTATGTGTTTAATCGTTGGCTGCTCACCTGAAGAGCAGGAGACGAAAAATCCGATCATTACCCAAACGTCCAATGAGAGCTCAATCGATCAAAACCTGTCGAACGAAGCGGTTGAAAAAGTGCTCAAAAAAGAAGAAATAACAAAAGCAAACGCGGTAAATACCGAAAATTTGCTTTTAGTGGCGTTTGAAGTTGAGCAATTTGAGCGCTTTAACTTAAAAGAAATTGAAAAAGAAATTAAATCGCAATTAAAAAAAGACTTTAAAAAAGTAAAAGTAGAAGTAACACATGATACGAAAATTATGATGGAAATCGAAAAATTGCAAGACAAAGTTGAAAATGAAAACGTAGCACCAAAAAAGTGGAAGAAAGAAATTGAAAAAATCCAGAAATTGATGAAAGAAAAAACTTAACCGCAAAAACGAAATGAGGTTTTCGTTATGTCGAACAATAAAAAGAAAAATTTAACCCCTGTTCAGCAGGATTACCAAGAGCTGCAAAAAAAAAGTGAAACAAAACGCCCAGTTTTAAAAAACTGCATAAAAGCCTTTTTAGTCGGGGGTTTTATCTGTTTAATTGGACAGGTGATTCAAACCTTTTTCATTTACCAGTTTGATTTTACGGAACAAACTGCCGGGAACCCAACCGTTGCCGTTTTAATTTTTATTTCAATGCTTCTTACGGGGTTTGGAATTTACGACCGAATTGCCCAATTTGCGGGCGCGGGAACCGCTGTTCCAGTGACAGGGTTTGGAAATGCCGTTATTTCAGCAGCCATTGAGCACCGCTCCGAAGGATTTGTATTAGGGGTTGGCGGCAATATGTTTAAACTGGCCGGTTCTGTCATCGTGTTTGGCGTGTTTTCTGCATTTGTCATTGCGCTTATAAAGACCATTATCATACAATGGGGTGGTTTTTAACATGCTACAGGGACACAGGACTTGGAAATTTGAAAATAAACCTGTCATCAAATCAAGTGCAACAGTTGGCGGTCCATTTGAAGCAAGAGGAAAGATAGCTGATGATTTTGATGTGTTGCATGAGGATCTTTGGATGGGTCAGGATTCTTATGAAAAGGCTGAAAACGTCCTTTTGGAAGAAGCGTTCTTGCGAACAACAGAGAAAGCGGGGATTACAAAAGACAAAGTTCAGTTTATGTTAGCAGGAAATCTTATTAATCAGCTCACTCCTGTTAATTTTGCGGCGAGAACGATAGGAGCTCCCTACCTTGGCTTGTTCGGGGCTTGTTCCACATCGATGGAAGGGCTGGCGCTTTCAGCGCTTATCGTTAACAGCGGTGCGGGAAACCATGTGTTGACAGGGGCTGTAAGCCATAATGCCTCGGCGGAAAGGCAATTCAGGTACCCGACGGAATATGGTGCACAGAAGCCGCCGACTGCCCAATGGACGGTTACAGGTGCCGGGGCAGCGTTGATTACATCTGAAGGAGAGGGGCCTTGCATCACTTCGGCTACCATTGGGAAAGTGGTTGATATGGGCTTGTCCGACCCGCTTAATATGGGCGGGGCGATGGCGCCGGCGGCAGTCGATACGATTGAAGCTCATTTAAAGGATACAGGCATGGATATTAATGAATACGACTTCATTGTAACGGGTGATCTTGGAAAAATCGGGCGGGACGTATCATTGGACTTATTTCATAAACATCACATTGACATTGATGAATCTAAATACTTAGATTGTGGATTAATGATTTATGAAAAAGACCAGCAAGTTTTCGCTGGCGGAAGCGGGACGGGTTGTTCGGCAGTTGTGGTTTACGGCCATTTGTTAAACAGGATGAAAAAGGGGGAATTTAACAAAATTCTTGCAGTTGCTACCGGTGCGTTGTTATCGCCGCTTTCTTACCAACAAAAGGAGACAATCCCTTGTATTGCCCATGCAGTGGCAATTGAATATGGAGGTGGCTTATCATGATCTTTTTTTGGGCTTTTCTCATCGGTGGACTTATTTGCGTAATCGGGCAAATTATGTTTGACGTTTTCAAACTTTCTCCAGGCCATACATTGAGTACTTTTGTTGTCATTGGCGCCGTTCTTAGTGGTTTCGGCTTGTATGATCGGTTAATTGATTTTGCAGGAGCCGGAGCTACAGTGCCGATCATGAGTTTTGGCAATTCCCTTGTTAACGGCGCAATGCAAGAAGCTGAAAAACATGGGTTAATTGGCGTTGTAACAGGGATGTTCGAAGTAACGAGCGCAGGAATCTCCGCCGCCATTATCTTTGGCTTTCTTGGCGCTCTGTTGTTTAAACCAAAAGGATAGGAGGAAAGCGAATGACGGTAGCTTCAGGAGTAAAACAATGTTTAGCCAGTATGAAAAATGTCCAGGCCACCCTCTCAACACTCGCCGTGCAATCCACGAACGGGGAGACGCAAAGAGAACTTCATGAAGCGATGATGAGCTGTGAAAGCGTGATCGACGATTTAAAAAAAAGGATAAGCGAGCTGGAAATGGAGGAGCCGCAATACAAAGGTTTTTAAAGAAAGGGAGGGTTGCCCATGCCTGCATGGTTGGAAATTGCATTACGTTCTTTTGTTATTTTAATCGGGATTTTTTTTATCATTAAATTTCTAGGGAAAAAACAAATATCCGAGATGTCTTTCTTTGAATATGTGATCGGGATTACGATCGGAGCGATCGCTGGCACGCTTTCTATCGATCGTGGAATTCCATTCGTTTATGGAGCAATAAGTATTTTGATCTGGATAGCCATACCTATTCTTTTCAATTTTCTTTCTTTAAAAAATAAAAAAGTACGTGATTTTATCGAAGGAAAGGCAACGATTTTTATTAAAGACGGTAAAATTTTAGAAGATAATCTAAAAAAAGAAAATTATTCCACAGATAATTTATTGAGTCAATTAAGAAAGCAGAAGGTATTCTCAGTTTCCGACGTCGAATTTGCGACGCTTGAATCAAGCGGAGAATTAAGTGTTTTGTTAAAAAAGGACAAACAACCTGTAACACCAAAAGATTTAAACATTTCTACAGCGGTTGTCAAAGAGCCGCAGACCGTCATTATGGACGGGGAAATTATGGATGAAGCGTTAAAAAATCGGGGACTCAACAGACAATGGCTGAAAACAGAGCTTGAAAAAATCGGTGTTGCGATTGAAAACGTCTTTCTTGGGCAAGTTGATACGATGGGGCAGCTAACGGTAGATTTGTTTGATGATAAAATTACGGTTCCTGAACCCGTACAGATCCCTTTATTGCTTGCCACAATTAAAAAATGCCAAGCAGATCTTGAGCTTTTTGCACTTGCAACAGACTCAAAAACTGCCAAGCAAATGTATAGTGGAAATGCAAAAAAAATCGAAAAGCTCCTAGAAAAAGTTACTCCGTTGCTGCAATAAGATTACGCTTCCTGCTCTTCATTTTTTAGCTGAATCGCTTTTAAGTCTTTCATGCGATTTTCATCTTCTTTGAAATATTCAACGAGGTCGCTTATACGATCGACGGTTTCCAAGCTTAGGTGATGCTCAATTCCTTCTACTTCTTCGTAAATTTTGCTTTCTTCCACTCCGATAATGCGCAGCAGCTCTTCCAGCAAATCATGCCGGTAAACAAAATGTTTCCCGGTTTTTTTGCCTTTCGGCGTCAACACTAACCCTCTGTATTTTTCGTAGATCAAATATTTTTTTTTATCTAATTTTTGTACCATTTTCGTGACAGAGGAAGGATGGACTCCAAGTATTTCCGCAATATCAGAAACTCTTGCGTAACCTTTATCTTCAATTAATAAATAAATTTGCTCAATATAATCTTCCATGCTCGGTGTAGGCATAAAATTCCCTCCAACTATACTTTCAATACCTATTATAGCAAAAGCGTGAAAGTTATTGCAGTAAATATAGAGAAGATGTAGAATGTTACTTAGCATACTTGCGTGATACAACTAGAAAGAAGGGGAGAAATGGGGAAAAAGAGAGAATTTTATTACGGATGGATAATTGTTTATGCTGCAACATTCATTACTTTTTTAACGGTTGGCATGAGAATGAGCATCGGGCCGTTTTTCCTGCCAATGCTGGAAGATTTCGCAATAAGCCGCACAGGTTTATCTGCTATTATCGCGACAGGCATGTTTCTATACGGAATAGGAATGCCTCTTGCAGGCTATTTGGAAAAGAGATGGGGGACAAAATTCGTTTTAATCTCCGGAGCCATTATTGTTTTTTTGTCAAGCCTTTGGGCAAAGTTCTCCTCTTCGCCATTTGAGCTGTTGATGTCTTTCGGTATATTTTTATCACTTGGGCTTGCGTTTACGAGCCAAATTGCCTTTACTCCAATCATTTCGCGTTGGTTTATTAAACGGAAAGGCCAGGCGCTGTTTTATCTATCGACGGGGTCAATGGCTGGAATTGCCGGAATGAATCCGGTTGTTACATTTTTAATCCGTTCTTTCGGATGGCATCAAGCGATTCTTATTTTTGCAATTGTTTTTCTTCTAATCGTTGTACCTACAGCCCTGTTCATTATTCGGGAAGATGTGCCTGAAGGGGCGGATGTAGGACCTGACGCAACCGGAGCGAAGCCAAAAGTGAAACCGCAGGACCCTCATCCGGATTTAACATTAAGGGAAGCGTTTAAAACGTTGCCTTTCTGGCAAATTGCAATCGGGCTATTTGCATGCGGTTATGGAATGAACCTGCTTGGAACGCATGGAATTCCGATGCTCGTTGATCACGGGTTTACCGAAGTGACGGCATCGCTGGCTATTGGCGCAATCGGGTTGGCGGCCATTCCCGGTACACTTATTATGGGATATTTTGCTGATCGTGTGCCGCGGAAAAATTTGCTCGCGCTTATTTATTTTGTGAGGGGCCTTGCATTTATTTTCTTAGTGATGGTAACTGTGGTGTTCCAGCTTTACATTGTTGCCATGATATCCGGAGTAGTATGGGCAGGGAATATGGCCCTTTCTTCTGCGATTATGTCTGACATATACGGCGTACGCCTCGTAGGCATTATGTTTGGGTGGGCTTATTTCTCACACCAAGTTGCGGCTACGTTTAGTTCGTTATTAGGTGGCTGGGCTTTCGAAACATTCCATACCCACTGGATTTCATTTGGCAGCGCTGCAGTTGTTCTCTTCATGGCCGGCTTCGTGTCATTGAGGCTGCCAACTGCGCTAAAGAGAAAAAAGCAAACGAAGACAAACATTTCGACAGAAGTCCCTTCACATTAAAATCAGCGAAAAAATCCAGCCATTTTATTTGGCTGGATTTTTAGCTAATGACCACTCTTTGCTTGCTAATTCTCTTCTTTCATCAGGAACGAGAACTTTTTGCCTTGTTTTTCGATCCAATAGTATAATGATAACATTACTTGCCAACGTTAGGACAGCCAGCCCGCTTATACATAATATAACAAATGTTGCGGCAACGAATGATTCGAATTACAAGGAGAGGGATAGACATGTACCAATTTGCGGCAAATTTAACAACATTATTTACTGAAGTTCCTTTCTTGGAACGGTTCAAAAAAGCGAAGGATTCGGGATTCACACATGTTGAATTTCAATTTCCTTATGCTTTTTCGCCTGAGCAAATAAAACAAAAATTGCACGAATATGAGCTGAAAACGGTTCTGTTTAATTTGCCTCCGGGAAATTGGGAACAGGGAGACAGAGGGATCGCGATTCTTCCTAGCCGCCGAGAAGAATTTGAGGAATCTGTTGAACAGGCGATTCGATATGCGCGGGAGCTAAAGTGCAACAAGCTTCATTGCATGGCAGGCATTTTACCGGAAGGCACAAAGAAGGAAGTGGCTTTATCCGCTTACAAAGATAATTTGCGTTTTGCAGCAGAACAGCTGCATAAACATGGCTTAACATTGGTCATTGAACCGATCAATACGTTCGACATGCCAGGCTATTTACTTTCAAATTTAGGACAGGCTGTTGAAATGATTCATGAACTAAAGATGCCAAATCTTAAGCTTCAATTTGATTTTTATCATATTCAACGCATGCAGGGAGAGCTATTGAATTCCTTTAAGCAACATAAAGGCAGCATCGCCCATATTCAAATTGCCGACAACCCTGGCCGCCATGAACCCGGAACTGGGGAAATCCATTATGAAAATGTATTTACATTTTTGGAGAAAGAAGGCTACGAAGGCTTCGTCGGCTTGGAGTACAATCCTTCGGGAAACAGTGAAAAAAGCCTTGCTTGGTTGGAAAAATTGAAGAAGGATAGGATGTGATGTGATGAAGATAGGTTTTATAGGGCTTGGCGTCATGGGTTCAAGAATGACAAAAAGACTGCTTGCAGCTGGATTCTCCGTCATCGTTTATAACCGGACGAAAGAAAAAATGAAGGAATTTGTGAAACTTGGCGCAGAAGCGGCTGAAAGCATTTCTGAACTCTCTGAAAAAGCGAATGTCATTTGTACATGCCTTTCCATGCCGAGTGATGTCAATGAAGTATATGAAGAAGTGATTCAGCATGCGAAGCCTGAAACGATTTGCCTTGATTTTACAACAGTCGGTATGGACACAAGCCAAACGATGGGAGAAAAGGCAAAGAAAAAAGGAATGATCTTTCTAGATGCCCCAATCAGCGGAGGCCCGGAAGGAGCGGAAGAAGGGACGCTCACGATCATGGTCGGCGGTGACGAGCCATCCTATGAAAAAGTTTTTCCAGTCTTAAACGCTTTGGGTGGAAATATCCAACATCTCGGACAGAGTGGAATGGGAAGCGTCGCGAAGCTAATGAACCAATATTTGGTCGCGGTCCATTCGCTTGCCGCTTCAGAAGCAATGGTTGTCGGAACTGCTCTCGGACTTAAATCCGATCAGTTGTACAATATTTTAAAAACAAGCTACGGCGACAGCCGGATGCTGCGGCGACATATGGAACATTATGTGCTCGACAGGCAGTTTGAACCTGGCGGTGCCGTGAAATATGTCCATAAAGACGTGAAGCTCGCCAATCAATTAATGAACCAAGCGGGACTCAAAGTGTTTACAGGCAACATGGCGCAGGATGCATTCAACACCGCCATTCATGAAGGGCTGGCCGATGAAGACATGTCAGCCGTCATTAAGCCGTTGGAAAAACAAGCTGGAGCAGTTGTTGCGCGGAACAAAGCTTAAGTAAGAAGCAAAAAAAGCGGGGGACGTATCCCTCGCTTACATTGCGGCATGCCCTCTTAACTGATTTTCCCTCTCTTTGATTAATTGGCGCACCTCTTTATTAAATTCTGCTTTCTTCCGTTCAATTTGTTCTTTTTCCGGCAGAATTATAATGGAGTACTCAAATTCGTATTGTGTCAAACGCGAATCAAGCAAATATTGATTCATATTCATCCCGCGTATAAAATTTTTGCTTTCCCGCGACAGATGCTTTCGTATTTTCCGGTCGCTTAGCTTTTCGAGGAAATCGTGCATCACTTTAATGTTTTCATCTAAATAATGCCCCTGCTTGAATTGCATCAAATCAAGCTTGGCCAGAACAGACAGTGTATAGTCGACATCTTTTTTATTAAATACATTTTTTACCGTAATGCTCTCTGTATAAAATGCTTCAAATTCGTCATACAGCCGGTTAAATTCGGTTTGCATGTCAATCAGCTTCTCAAATAATTGAATCCCTTTGAGTAACGTTTCATCTTTGGGAACAGATGACGTTTCAACCGCTTCAATAATATCTTCATAAAACTTTGGCGTAAGCTTTCTCCTTGGGCCCATGACTGTAAAAATATTTGATACCGCAGATGCAAATTGCGTTAACGGATATAACGCCTTCTTATAATCGCTTTTCGGTCCCCCGTCAAGTGAGATAACAGCAATCCCTTTTAGATTCTCCGGGTTTCTTCCGTGGTAATCAACGAGGTGATACGCCCTTTCGTTTAAAATGTAAGCGAAAGGACTGATCGTATATTTCTCAGGCCATTTTCTAAATTTGGCTGCTTCTTCTTTTAATTCCTTCGTAGTCATGAATGTCCTCCTAGCTTTTCTATCTCTTTGTTAATGATAACTTATAATGGAAGCAATCGTCATCTTAGCGATGCCATATCGGCTGCTGTATGTGTACTCGGAGTGAATCGTTGCACTTTTAGTGTAACGTTGACTGTACACTTCTCTTATTGTAAATTTAAATTAAATTTTAACGGAATGGGGTGTATGCGTTGGGAAGTTTTATAGAATTGGGGAGCTAGCCGATAAGGCAAATGTTTCTAAGCGGACTATCGATTATTACACCCGGATTGGCTTATTGAAGCCCATACGTTCCCATTCGAATTACCGTTTTTACGAAGAAGATTCCATCCGGATTTTAAAACTGGTGGAACATTATCAAAAACTGAATATGCCGTTGGATGAAATAAAGAATACTATTGAGCTCCTCCAATCTAACGGCACACTCGATTGCAACGAAGTTACTAGGCATACAGAACAAATTAAAGAGGTAATGGAGTTTCTTGAATTTGAAATTAAAGAAATAAAACCTATGCTAGAAAGCTTAACTAGAAATCAACGTGAAAAGATAATGAAAAGTTTGTCCCCACAAAGCACATCGCTGCTTCATGCCTTGCTGTTATTAAAGGGATAAGGATCTAACGGACGCTGCGGCGTCATAGTGATAAAAGACAAGAAACCTTATACAGGAGGTGTATTCCTTTATTGTAGCAATACAATGAGGAGACCATTTGGAGATAGTTAATTTGGTGATGGTGGCTATTTTGATTGCATTAACCGGATTTTTTGTGGCATCTGAATTTGCAATTGTAAAAGTTCGAAGTACAAGAATTGACCAACTCGTTTTAGAAGGCAATAAACATGCGATCGCTGCCAGAAAAGTTTTATCCAATTTAGATGAATACCTTTCAGCGTGCCAATTAGGCATTACCATTACCGCCCTAGGATTAGGCTGGCTTGGGGAATCTACGGTTAAAGGCTTGCTGCAGCCTTTATTTGATTACTTTCGTTTATCTGAGTCGGTGTCGAGTCTTTTATCGTTTGTTTTAGCGTTTTCCATCGTCACATTTTTGCATGTCGTCGTTGGGGAGCTTGCTCCTAAAACATTTGCGATTCAAAAAGCGGAATCGCTGACGCTTCTATTTGCAAACCCGCTCATTTTCTTTTATAGAATCATGTACCCATTTATCAAGGTATTAAATGGCTCAGCCCGTTTTATAACGAGTCTTTTCGGTATGAAGCGAGTATCAGAACATGAAAACGCCCATTCTGAAGAAGAGCTTCGCCTTATCCTTAATGAAAGTTTTCAACACGGGCAAATCAATCAAACGGAATTCAAATATGTGAATAATATATTTGAGTTTGATAATCGCACTGCCAGGGAAATTATGATTCCACGTACGGAGATTGTTGCATTTGATAAGAATCAGACGGTACAAGAGTTTATTGATGCTGCAACGAACGAAGTCTATACGCGCTACCCCGTTATTGATGGCGATAAAGACAATATTATTGGCATGGTGAATATTAAAGATGTGTTGCTGCATTTCGCCAAGGGAAATGATTTGGAAAACACGATAGAAAAATACACCCGGCCGATTATTCAAGTCTTCGAGTCGATTGCGATCCATGATTTGTTAATAAGAATGCAAAAAGAACGCGTCCACATGGCTATATTAATGGATGAATATGGTGGAACAGAAGGATTAGTAACGATAGAAGATATACTTGAAGAAATTGTGGGAGACATTCGTGATGAATTCGATGAAGATGAAATTCCTGAAATCCATCGCATTGATGAAAACCGGACAGTGCTTGATGGGAAAGTCTTAATCGAAGAAGTGAATCATTTATTTGGCCTTCAAATCAACAATAATGATGTTGATACGTTGGGCGGATGGGTGCTAAATGAATTACAAGAGGTAAAAGAAGGGGACGAATTAACTGTCGGACAGTATAAATTTAAAGTACTGGAAGTGGAAAATTTTCATATCAAGTCTATTGAAGCCACAAAGTCTTCCACTGTTAACGATAAACTGCTTTCATGATAGGGAGCCTTAAATAATGATTTTTGTTCCCTGAAGAAGAAAGCAATATAACAAACGCCTTGGTACCCCCATAAGATAAATAATGGAGGTGATCCAATGGCAAAATGGATTGACGTCTCTACTTCTCGGCACCAATTAAAACTTTTTGACGGCAATAAACTATTAAAAAAGTATCCGATCGCAGTCGGAAAAATATTAACGCCAACACCTACAGGGACGTACAGAATTATCAATAAACAGCGCAATCCGGGAGGCCCTTTTGGGGCGCTTTGGATGGGTTTGTCAAAGCCCCATTACGGTATACACGGAACAAACAACCCGTCTTCGATTGGAAAAGATGTCTCACACGGCTGCATTCGAATGTACAACCATGATGTGCTGGAATTATCATCTCAAGTTCCAATAGGTACGAGGGTTGTGATTCATAAATGACGTAGACAAAAAGGGTTAAAAATGCAAAAAACAGGGAAAATTAAAAAACGATAGAAGAATTACGGACGTTGGAATCATTTGTAAAGCTGGAGGTTGACATGAGTCGAGAGAATGGCCTGAATCAAGCATATTGTATGGATGAATACAGCACACTGAAAAAAGTGATTTTATGTCCGGCCCATCATATGGAAATTAGAGAAGTCATCAATCATACGCAGGAGCACTTTGCCAAAGAGGACATTGACAAATCGCTTGCGGCGGAACAGCATAAACATTTTACAGATGCGTTGGAAAGCTATGGTATAGAGGTTGTACTTCTTCCAGCCGATAAGAAATTTCCTGAGCAGGTATTCACCCGTGACATCGGATTTACGCTTGGAAACACTGTATTTTTAGGCAATATGCGGAGGGAAATCAGGCAAGGCGAGGAAAAAATTTTGGAAGAGCAGCTTGCTAAGCATCATATTCCTTTTCAGTCGTTGCAAAAGGGAAGCATCGAAGGCGGGGATGTCATCATTGATCGGAACAAACTCTGGATCGGAGTCAGCACTCGAACATCGAAAGAGGCGATTGATGAACTCCAAAAACAACTCCCTCATCTTGAAGTAACGGCCGTCCCGTTTTTAGACGATTACTTGCATCTTGATTGTGTCTTTAATATTGTGTCACCAGATGAAGCGGTCATCTTCCCGAAAGCCTTAGACAAAAAGATGGTTGACGCTCTGGCCGCCCATTATGACTTAATTGAAGTAACAGAAGAAGAGCAGTTTACATTGGGGACGAATCTGTTATCAATTGGAAACCGGACCCTTTTCAGCTTGCCGATGAATAAAAACATCAACAAAAAGCTAAAAGAGCGCGGCTTCAATGTCATTGAAGTGGACATTTCCGAAATTATCAAATCTGGCGGTTCCTTTCGTTGTGTTACATTGCCATTGGTGCGCGGCTAAATGATCAAAGTCATTTAGCCGCGCTTTTAACATTTTGGCAAGAAATTATGTTACTGTAACAATAGTTGAATTTCAATGATTTGCGAGGTTAAATGACAATGAAAATTGTTGCACCTAAACCTTTTACATACAGAGGAGGAAGCCGGGCGGTCCTTTTGCTGCACGGGTTTACAGGAACTGCATTCCATGTAAGAAAGCTGGGAAAATATTTACACGAACACGGCTATACTTGCCATGCACCTGTCTATAAGGGCCATGGGGTTGATCCAAAACAGCTTCTTCAAACCGGGCCTGAAGACTGGTGGCAGAATGTAATCGATGGCTATAATTTTCTTAAAGCGGAAGGATACAGCGACATTGCCGCAGCCGGCCTTTCGATGGGTGGGGTTTTTTCTTTAAAATTAGCAGCAGAAAAGCCTGTTAAAGGTATTGTTACCATGTCAGCGCCCATTATCAAGAAAGAGGTTAGCGATTTATATAGACGAGTCGAAAGCTACGCAAAAGAATTCAAAAAGTTTCAAGGAAAAGACAATGCACAGATAACTAATGAACTGAAAGAGCTTAATGAAATGCCAACAACCTCCCTTGAAAACCTTGCGCAAACAATTAACGGCCTACGAGAGAGGCTTGATTCAGTCACCGCCCCCATTTTTGTCCTGCAAGGCTGCTTGGATGAATCTCCATATCTTGAGAGCGCTCAAATGATCTACGACAATGTGGGATCGGAGCGTAAGGAATTGAAATGGTATGAACAGTCCGGCCATGTCATTACGCTTGATAAAGAACGCGAGCAAGTGTACGAAGATATTGGTGAATTTTTAGATTCATTGGATTGGTAGTCTGTTTCCAAGTTCCAAAGGATAAATTTAGAATAGATGGGAATTTTAAAGAAGATGATTTTAAGCTTTATTTAATAATGGGAGGTAACATTATGGGAAGGTTATCAGGAAAGGTTGCAGTCATTACCGGCGGGGCTGGCGGCATAGGTAAAGTAACAGCTGAAAGATTCCTGAAAGAAGGCGCAAAAGTCATTTTAGTCGACTTAATGGAAGAACCGCTTAACAATGCCGAGAATGAACTGTCCGCTCATGGTGACATGCTCACAGTTCAAGCAGATGTTTCAAAAGAATCCGATGTAGAAAACTATGTAAAAAAAGCGGTTGACCAATTTGGAAAAATTGACGTATTTTTTAATAACGCCGGAATTGAAGGGAAAGTTGCCCCGCTTGTCGAGCAAAAAGTGGAGGACTTCGATAAAGTGATCAGCGTCAATGTACGCGGCGTATTTTTAGGATTGAAGCATGTCCTTCCAGTCATGATGAAACAAGGTCACGGCAGCGTAATTAACACTTCCTCCGTCGCAGGGTTGAGCGGCAGCCCTAACGTGTCTCCTTACATCACTTCGAAACATGCAGTCGTTGGATTAACTAAGGCTGCGGCGGTAGAAGCAGCAAGTGCAAATGTACGGGTTAATTCCATTCATCCGTCCCCGGTAAATACGAGAATGATGCGTTCATTAGAGGAAGGATTGGAAACGGATGAAGCCACCTTGGCGAAAACTATCCCTTTAGGGCGATACGGCGAATCAAACGATATTGCAAATTTAGTTCTTTTCCTTGCTTCTGATGAAAGTTCATTTATCACTGGCGTCCAATATCGGGTTGACGGCGGCATGGGAGCGTTATAAAAGGCAAAGAGAAGAAAGCCACTCATTTCATTGATTTGGGTGGCTTTTTATGTGGTCGAAAACTTGATCATCTGCAACGAACAGTACTTTTACATTCATAATTTACTATTCAATGGCAAATAACTAAACTAGTTGGAGATTGTGCAATAGACATAAGGAGGTTTAACTTTATGGAGGAAAACAAACAAATAAGGCTAACAGCAACAGAACTGGCTTCACTCTGGTTCCAATATTTAAACGATAGTGCAAGAATTTGTATGTTATCTTATTTTTTGGAAAAAGCAGAAGACGCCGAAATCAAACCGATGATTGAGCATGCTTTACAATTGTCAAAAATACATTTGGAAACTTTAACCACGATATTTACAAAAGAAAATCGCCAAATTCCATATGGGTTTAAAATCGAGGAAGATGTAGATTTAACTGCTCCTAGACTTTATTCCGACGGATACGTTTTACACTTTTTGCATCAAATGGCATCCATTGGACTTAACCTTTTTTCCGCAGGTGTAGCGGCATCTGTAAGAACTGACATTACAGATTTTTATATGGAATGTTTAACGAAAACGATGCAGTTGTATAAGATGACAAAAGACTTGTTATTATCTAAAGGGATGTATATCAGGTCCCCTTATTTTCCAAATTCGCAGCAAGCTGGCTATGTAGAAAAGCAAGGATTCGTTTGGGATGTATTTGGTGAAAAGAGACCATTATCTTCGATGGAAATTGCAAATTTACATGCCAATATACTAAGGAATGCGTTAGGGGCGGCAATCCTTACGGGATTTATTCAAGTATCTAAATCAAAAGAGGTTCGGCAATACTTTTTAAGAGGGAAAGAGATTGCGAAAAAACATATTGAGCTATTTGGAAAGAAATTAAAAGAAAATGATTTGCCTGTCCCAATGACATGGGAATCCGAAGTAACAGAGAGTACAGCTAATACATTTTCCGATAAACTGATGATGTTTTTTACAAACGGATTAATCTCGTTAAGCATTGGTTATTACGGTATAAGTGTATCACAAAGTCCAAGAGTTGATTTGGGCGTCATGTACAATAGGCTATCTGCAGAAATTCAATTATACTCGGAAGATGGAGCAAATCTCATGATAAAAAATAAATGGCTGGAACAGCCTCCAATGGCTTATGACCGGGATAAATTGTCAAAGAATAAATAGAGGGATAGCAGCTAAGAACAAGCCATAACCGTTTCAGTATGTGGTTTTCCAACATCCTGAGACGGTTTTTCAATATCATCCGTAAAAGCAATGAACAAAAATGTCATAATATAAGGTATAATAGAAACTATTAACGATAGGGAGGTGATGAATAATGGAATATCAACCGTTTATTGAT
The DNA here is from genome assembly GCF_003097615.1 of Pueribacillus theae. Classification (NCBI taxonomy): domain Bacteria; kingdom Bacillati; phylum Bacillota; class Bacilli; order Caryophanales; family Bacillaceae; genus Pueribacillus; species Pueribacillus theae. The sequence continues at coordinate 115,435 of NZ_QCZG01000002.1, read as the reverse complement.
GCGATGAAGCTCGCATTGGAAGAAAATAATAGAAAATTAATTAAAGAGATGCGGGCAGAGTTCGGACAATTCAAGGAAGAAATTCGCTCTGACATGCAGGAATTCAAGGAAGAAATGCGTTCTGACATGCAGGAATTCAAGGAAGAAATGCGAACTGACATGAAAGAATTCAAAGCAGAGATCCGTTCAGATTTACAGGAATTGAAAAATGAACTTCATCAACGTATGGATGTATTGGATACCAACATGGACCAGCGCTTTATGAATTTTGGTGGTTCACTCACTAAAACCGAAGAAAATTACGATTATTTGGAAGCGAAGTTTGTTGAGCATGATAAAGAAATTTATCAGTTGCAGAAAAAAGTTGGAATGTAGCTCGAAATATATAGAACTCCATGAAATGTCTCCCAGTATCCCTCAGAACGTTAACGTTAACCCATTTATTTGATTTTCTAATCCATTCCCCTGACTTTTGCAAATCCGCTTTCAAAAAGAAAATAAAGGAAATTACAAATAGCAAGAATGAGAAAAGCAGCGGATTTTCAAAAAGATGAACCGCTGCTTTTTTATCTTATATTTTGCTCAATTCTCTCAACGTCTCCATAACTGAGTCAAGAAAGTCGGGTAATTCCCCCATATTCTTTTCACCAAGTTTCGGCTTGAATTTCACTTCGAGGGTGTTCAAGTATCGCGAAGGGTCACCTCTATAATTAAAGCTTAGCGTTTGTGTTAATTCGATATCATTCTCCCAAATGGCGTATAATGCCTGTTCAATTCTTTCACACTGTTCGGTTACATGGTGAACATGTTTGCTAAATCGTAATAATAGGGAACAACCCGGCTGTTTTCCAGGCACAGCTAAAATCTCTCTTGCTAACTCTTCCAAGGAAGCTGCTAATATAATTTCCGCCGTCACTTCAGGTTGATCAACGAGCGAGAATTGAATGGATAAACTTCTGGAAAGAATGGCAAAATCCATTTGATCTTTTCTGTTTAGAATCGTAATTTTACGATCGATATTATCAAGATCATAGATTTGATTTTCAAAAGCAACTTTTAAATTTTCAAAAATGGTTGGGTCGTACATGGTAAAGCCTCCTGTAACGAATTCAGAAGAAACAATAAAAAGAACTTATTTTAGGTTATCAGATTAGTATTGTCGAGTTGTTAGGGCCTATTTGATTTCCAAAAGCCGTGGAAGAATGTTAATTTATGTAATAGTTGATAAAAGTATAGGACGGGATGTAACTGTATATGGAAAAGATTAATGCATTAATAAACAAAAACCTTAAATATTTTGATTTCCCCAAATTAGGTTTTGAGGAATTAACTATTGATCATGATATGAATAAATTTCAATCTCAAAAAGCCAAAATAGAAAATAATGTTCCATGTGAATTAGGAATGTATATTTATACAAACGCTTCAGATAATAAGGTCTTGTACGTTGGTGAAGGGAATTTGCAAAAAAGATTAATAAGGCACTTGCAAAAAATTAGAATTAACCATTCACAAGAAAGTTCAAGATATTATTTCTTTTTTGCTTTGCAAATAAAAATGAGAGTCCTATTTATCAAAGCGTCGAAAATTGGATTCGACAAAAAAAGGTTACAAAACTTAGAATGTGCATATAAGCTACTTCTAAACCCTATTTATGATCAAATGGTGATGAAAAATGAATTATATCAAGGCATCAAATTAGATTTAGATAAATGGGATAATTGAATACCGATAAATGATGTGCAGTATAGTTATTTTCTGTATGATTGAATTAACAGACAGATTACCTAAGCGTTGTTTAATAAAAAGAAGAAATTTATTTTTAAGGAGAGGTTTTTTGAAACAGAAAGCTAAGGTATTTATTTTCTTGGGTATGCTTTTTTTGGTTGTAGGCTGCTCATCAAATAAAACATGTTCCTGATTTTGTTCAAGTAAGTGATCTTGAAAATATGAACTGGGAAAAAAAGCGGTAGAATTTGGCGATAGAGGAATTATCGGAAATGAAAATAAATCAGGTGTTATTGGTGCTGATCTGCCAAGTTTAAACAATCAGAAGCGGATGTGGCATCTATGGGGTATCGAAAACCCTTTAGAAACCGAACTATCAGTTGTTGGTTTTCACAGAGGAACACGAACTGTACACCAGATCTGTGCCTATAAAAATGGATCTAACTTCTTTTTGTATGACTTTCTATTATTGAAACAATTTCTTCAAATGCGTATTTATTATTAACGACATCAACCGTAAAGTCTTGTTCCTCTTCAATTCCCATCACCCAACTATAATGGTTTATTTTCAAAAATACAATTAATGAAGCGAGAGCAGTTCGTTTATTCGCATTATGGAAGGCATGGTTCTTTGCTAATGATTCAAAAAGTGCAGCTGCTTTCTCATATATACTGGGATAAGCGTCTTCTCCAAGTACTGACTGTTTTGGTCGGTTAAGGGCTGAATCAAGTAAGTTTGGATCTTTTACCCCCATTGGTTCATCTGGAGAATATAGACGAATTTGTATAGCATTAATAGCAATAACTTGGTTTGTTGTTAAATAGATAATTTCATCCATTATCTATTCACTAATCCTTTGAAAGCTTTATTATGTTCTTTAATGACATCATTTAAGATATTCATAAATTCAGGGTCAACACCCTCAGGCAGCGTAATCTGCTCTTTTTTTTGCAAAACAATCTTACCATCTTTAACTTCAATTTGGACATCATCGCCTTGCGCTAAACCAACTTGTCTAAGTAACTCATAAGGCAGAGTAACCCCAAAACTATTTCCAATCTTAGTAACCTTTCGTTCAAATTGTTTCATATGGTATCACATCCCTGTTTATAATTGTTATGACAATTATAACATAAATTCCTTAGAAATTGAAAACAGCTTTGAAAGGATTACAAATACCCAATTTTTAATTTATAACAACATGCTAATTTCGAGCTTTTTCTTCGGTGGGTATCATTAGTAATTTATGAAGTCCAGAGTTGGACTGGCTAATTTGCAATTATTGAGAATCGCTGTCCAAATTGTGGCATGGAATTAATAGAAGATGTTTGAAGGAGTAGCCAGGTGTTGGACGTCTCTCACTCACTTTTTTCCTTCCATTCATATTTTTTGTAATAGTAAGTAGGAGGAACGAAGAATACCGATAATTTTGAGCACCTTAGAAATTAAGTAATCATCGTTTTATATAATCCGCTTTTAGAAATTGGACAACAAAACAACTTACATTATAGTTATTTTAAAAATACAAAAACCGCTTATCCCTTACAGGACAAGCGGTTCTCAATATGACCCGTGCAGGGCTTGAACCTGCGACCTCTACCCTGTCAAGGTAGCGCTCTCCCAACTGAGCTAACGGATCGTAAAGCTGACAAGTATTACTATAGTAAATTCTTGCCGGCTTGTCAATTATATTTTTCTTTTATAATAAAAATCTCTCACATTTTTTTCTTACTATATGCTTTTTCAGTTTTTTTATATTTGTTATTGAAAGTGACGCAACGTCATTTTGTATAATAATTATAGTTTAAAAGAATAAAAAAGTAGCGGGTTAAGAGGAGGCGGGGAGTTGATGGATTTTATCCTTTCACTGCAATGGGAGTTATTCATAGCTGCGGAAGTGTTATCAATGGGGGCTCTTGTACTTTTTGGCATCGTACGATATTTAATGAATAGGAAAAAATTAAGCTTGCTCTTTATTGTTGCTTTCCTAGTGTTTTTAGTATTAGAAGCATTACTGGCGGTAGTAGTTTATCGGGAAACTGGGGAAATTTCAACATTCCAGATTGTCATTACGATTTTTGTCATTTATGCATGCACGTTTGGAATTTTTGATTTTATGAAGCTGGATCGCTGGATGCGGAAGAAAATTGGGGGTTGGCGAGGAGAGGAACTTCTAACAGAGAAAGATTATCGAATCATGGAAAGAAATAAAGATCCCAAATATTTGGCAAGGAAGTATCGTTGGACATCGCTTGCACATCTGGTTGTGTTTGTTGTTGTGCAATCTGTGTTTTGGATGTACGGAACGGATAGTTGGGAGGAGTTGTTAGGATACATCCGGGATCTTTCTTGGATCGAAGCGGGGACTTACGAGGAATCACCTTATCCCAACGAAACCGTCTATTCAATCGGGATGATTTGGGGATTAATCTTTATTATTGATTTCATTTGGTCTTGGTCCTATACTATTTTTCCGTCAAAGCCTAAAGTGTAGAATTCAGAAGAAGTTCTTAGGCGCAGGCACTTGTTTCCAACGTTGATTCAACTAGCGGATATCATCATGGTTAGAATATGACGTTTTTGCGATTGAGCAGGTTGCTTGCAGGAAAGACTCTTTTAAACTAAGAAACAGCCTTAATCTTTATTATTTTTGGCTACTTCGTCGGCACAGTTGCCGATAATAATGAATAGAAAGGAAAAACCTCTCGATCTACTTTCATGTGAAAGGCGAGAGGTTTTTTCTGTTACTTTGCATTGGTTAGCGTATTTGAAAAGACATCTGTCAAAATTTCCATGCCTTTTTTCAGTTTGTCAGGTGCGGAATGAGTATAGTTCAACCGCAATGTGTTCAATTCCGGTTTGTCAACATAGAACGGAGCGCCTGGAACGTAGGCAACGCCTCTCTTTACAGCTTCATCAAGAAGGGATGTCACGTTAATGGCATCCGGCATGCTTACCCAGAAGAACATGCCGCCCTTTGGGACGATATAGGAAAAGCCTGGCATATTAATGGATTCCAAGAGTTCTTTCATGATTTTCATACGGCTGCAATAGGTTTTTCGCAATGTTTTAATGTGGCTGTCGAGGTCAAAGTCGCGCAAAAGGTGGTAGAGTGCATGCTGTGACAATGAATTTGTGTGCAGGTCGGTTGCCTGCTTTGCCTGCGCCATCATCCGGATGATTTGATATGGGCCTTTTATCCAGCCTGTCCGTAAAGCAGGAACGACGGTTTTTGAAAAGGTGCTCGTATAGAGGACGTGCGTCCCTTCTGTATCCATTGCAGCAATCGGCACAAAGGTTTCGTTGTCATCAAATTTGATTTCGCCGTAAGGGTCGTCTTCAAAGATGATCACATTTCTCTTTTTCGCAATTTCGAGTAAATGTTCCCTTCGTTCATGCGACCAAGCTTTCCCTGTCGGGTTAGAGAAAGTAGGGATGACGTAAATGGCTTTAGGATTATACTTTTTAACTTTATTATCCAAGTCTTCCGGAATCATGCCTTGTTCATCAGAGAGGACGGGCTTCACGTCAACTTCGTAAGATTGAAAGACTTGCAGTGCTGCCAAATACGTAGGGTTTTCGGTTAAAACGACATCGCCAGGATCAAACATGATGCGCGTAAACAAATCAATGGCTTGTTGGGAACCTGTCGTCACAAGGATATCATCAATCGATGATTTGATTCCATTCTTAGCCATTCGTTCAGCAATCGCTTCCCGAAAAGGGGCAAGGCCTTCTGTTTCGGCGTATTGAAGCGCTTGTTTCCCGGATTGGAACGCTTTGTCAAATGCGTTTTCTACAGCCTCTAAAGGGAAAAGGCCGTCATCTGGAAGGCCGCCGGCAAATGAAATGATATTGCCTTGGTTAATAATTTTTAAAAGATCGCGGACAGCGGAAGATTTTAATTTGTGGACGCGTCGGGCAAATCCGTATTTCATAGGGTATCGACCTCACAATGGTTTAAAAATTTACGTTACCTTTTTATATAATGATAGAACTATACAAATCATTGGGCAATAGAAATGTTAGATAAAGGCTTAAAATTAAGTTATAATGGGTAATATACACGGAAGAGGTGTTCATGATGGCGGCTACCCATACATTTACCCGGAGAGAAGAGATCGCGAATGCAGTGACACATGGAATTGGCGCTTTGCTTAGTATCGCCGCGCTTGTTCTATTGGTTGTATTTGCAAGTTTAAACGGTACAGCATGGCATATCGTCAGTTTATCGATCTTTGGCGCAACCATGCTTTTGCTTTATGCGTCTTCGACATTAGTGCATAGTTTTCCCGAAGGAAAAGCAAAAAACTTATTTGAAATTTTTGATCACGGCGCCATTTATTTGTTTATCGCGGGCACGTATACGCCTTTTTTGTTTATTGTTGTAAAAGGGGCGCTTGGATGGACGTTGTTTGGCATTGTTTGGGGAATCGCGTTAATTGGGGTCATCTTTAAAGTGTTTTTTGTGAAAAAGTTTTTATTTTTGTCCACTATTTTTTATGTGGCAATGGGTTGGATTATTATTTTCGCTTGGAATTCGCTTGTTGCCAGCCTTGCATCGAATGGTGTGCTCTTGCTTGTTGTTGGCGGCATTCTTTATACCATTGGAACGATTTTTTACGTATGGCGGTTGTTTCCGTTTCACCATGCAGTTTGGCATCTATTTGTCATTGGCGGATCGACATTTCACTTTTTATCAGTGTTTTTTTATGTATTGCCATGGAATTGAAAGATAAGCTGAACATCCGGGTTGTTTAAAATTGCGCCGGAAGGAAATAATAGGACTATTTCTAACCGCGGTAGGAGGAGATGTTCAGTGAGAAAAGAATTGCTATTGGCTATGCCGTTACTTCTTGTATTTGCGGCATGTTCGCAAGAAAATACGCCGCCCGATGATCCAACCCATGTTGAAAATCGAGAAAACACGGCGAATACGGCCGATGACCAGCATAATGAGACTGTTGACCCCATGGGTGAACAAATGGATCAGCTTTCCTTCAATGAATACGAATTAGATTTGGATTTTAATGGTTCAGATGATAACTTTGAAATTGAATTTAAAAAACGGACCGACGGAACTGTGGATGCGGAATACAAAGATCAGCGTAAAAACATAAATTCAAAAGGTGAAGAAGCTTTTAATATGCTGTTCCCTAAGCTGAAAGATATGAATATTGATAAAGAAACACCAGAAGAGGATGTTATTTCAAAGTCGTTGGAAGCATTCGAAATCGAGAATGATTATAAAGAACTTGACTTGGAAATTGTATTTAATGACGGGACAAAAAAAGAATATAAACAAAACCAGTAAAGCGGAGCGTAAAAGTTTCGCTTTCTTTCATATTTAAACCGGCTATTCTATGTGAAATATAGTAAAATGCTTGTTGAACGAAGTATGAGTTAAGTGGTGGGGAATAAAAAATGATAAAACGATTTTTCCTTGCGTTGATTATGTTTCTGTCTTTAAGCATGCATCCAACGGAAGTGAAGGCTGAATCTTCATTGCTTCAAAGCAATTTAGCGACTGCTTCAGTATCAGACAGTTCGATGGATGATGCTGCTCTAGAAAACAATGAAATGAAAGTGCCGGCGAAAGAAGCACATGAAAATCCGCAGAAATGGGTCAATATTATTTTGGTCATTGTCTTCGTTTTAGCAATCGCAGGTTTTATTACGATTGGGATCATTATGAAAAAAAGCGAAAAGTAAAGAAAACACCTGATTCTTTTTTGAATCAGGTGTTTCTATTAATAAGAACCAGAACCGGCTCTTTCGACTTTTATTTTTCTGGAATGTTTCTCATCGATTTGTTTTTCGATTCTTTCCATTTCTTTGTTATTTCTTAATAATTCTTCTTTATTTTTACTCACTAATTCTTTGAAAGTGAACATTTTTACTTTTCTCATATTTATCCGCTCCTATATATTTATATTTTGTATCTAGCTCTATTTTACCCCAAATAACTAATTTTAAATCTATTAATTATTAAAATTGTTTGAACTTTATTTGTAAATCATTTAATATTTCAGCAAGTACCCCTTTTAATTAAATATTTTTAATGATAATATGAACATATGCTCATATGATACATAAATTGAATGCAGGAGGCATGTAATGATAAAAAGTTCAAACAACGATAAAGAATTGAATGAGGAAACACTAGTAACGGTGGCCCAAACGTTTAAAGCTCTTTCAGACCCAACAAGGATTCGAATTTTGTATCTTCTTTCGCAAAGGGAGTGCTCTGTAACTGAAATTGCAGAACAACTTTCTTTAGGGCAGTCAACCGTTTCACACCAACTTCGGTTATTAAAAAACTTGCGCCTTGTTAAATATAAACGTTCCGGCAAATCGCTTATTTATTCTCCGGATGATCAACACGTCATGTCCATGCTGGAGCAATCCATCCATCATGCGGTCCATGATTAAAGGAGTGGCATGAATGAAAGCATACAAATTAAAGGGATTGTCTTGTCCAAATTGTGCAAGCGATTTGGAAAAAGAGATTCAAAAAATAAAGCACGGTGAAAATGCAAAAATTAGCTATAATAAAGCACAGCTTACGATAAACGAGAAAGTGGATTTAGAGAAGGTGAGGGGTATCCTTTCCAGCGATGGCGCTTCAATTGTAGTGGAAGATGATGGGGAACATGATCATACCCATGGCAGTCTTTTAAAATGGTATTTGATTGTATCTGCGATTATCTTTTTTATGGCTATTTTTCTTGAAAATGCAATAGAACGCCCATTTCTAATCATTTCGATGTATGTGGCGGCGATGGCGTTAAGTGGGTATACGACCTTTTTTAAAGGGGTAAAAAATCTTTCGCGATTAAAATTTAACATTGATACATTAATGACGATTGCTTTGATTGGTGCAGTTTCGATTGGAGAATGGAAAGAAGGAACACTTGTCGCTATTCTATTCGGATTGAACGAGTACTTGGAAGGGCTTGGCATGGAGAAAGCCAGACATTCAATGGAAAAGCTGTTGGAAGTCGCGCCTAAAGAAGCCATACGCATTGAAAACGGCGTTGAGCAGGTTATCCCTATCGACGCGCTAAAGGTTGGCGATCTTGTCCTTATAAAGTCGGGGGAAACGATACCATCAGATGGCATTGTGATAGAAGGCAGAAGCTCAGTAAATGAAGCTGCCATAACCGGGGAATCGCTGCCTGTTGATAAGGAAATTGGCGAAAGCGTTTTTGGCGGAAGCTTAAATAATGAAGGGGTTCTTAAAGTTGAAATCACAAGGGCGTATGAAGATTCTTCGCTTGCGAAAGTATTGCATTTAGTCGAGGAAGCACAGGAAACGAAGACGCCCACAGAGCTGTTTATTAATCGGTTCGCAAAATATTACACACCTTTCATTATTGTATTTGCCGGCCTTGTGATGGTTGTGCCGCCATTATTTTTTAATGCATCTTGGGGAGAGTGGTTTTACCAAGGTTTGGCTGTTCTGATCGTCGGCTGTCCTTGCGCGCTCATTCTTTCGTCACCAATTGCTAACATTTCGGGAATTACACGCAATGCACGTAATGGTATTCTAGTGAAGGGATCCGTTTTTTTGGAATGGCTTGGCAAAATTGATACAATTGTGTTTGACAAAACAGGAACGCTTACAAAAGGCGAGCCGCATGTCGAGAAGATGATTGAATACGATAAATCTCGTTTCTTACCTGTCGCAGCAGCAATCGAAAAGTCTTCTTCCCATCCGTTAGCGAAGGCGATCATGAAAAAGGCTGAAGGCATTTCAACTCTATTAAAAGAGCCGGAAGAAATTAGAACGGTCTCCGGACAAGGGGTAGAAGCGGTCATTGATGGAGAAAAGTATTGGCTAGGGAATGAAGAAAGCATTGGACACTTGTCTGTTCCAAATGATATTCAAGCAGACATTCAACGTTTAAAAGAGGAAGGTTTGACGATTGTCCTTGTTGCGGATCAAAAAAGCATCTTAGGATGTTTCGGAATTGAAGATGAGATTCGCTCCGAAAGCAAAACAGTCATTCAGGCGTTGAAGAAGGCCGGGATAAAGCGGACAGTGATGTTAACAGGCGACCACCAGCAAACTGCACGTAAAGTGGCGAACCAAATCGGATTGACAGACGTCTACAGCAACCTCCTTCCTGAAGATAAAGTTGAAAAAGTAAAAATGCTTGCCAAAGATGGGAAAGTGGCAATGGTTGGGGATGGAATCAATGATGCCCCGGCTCTTGCGACAGCGGATATTGGTATTGCGATGGGAAAAGGAACGGACAGCGCCATCGAGACGGCTGACATCGTCCTCATGCAAGATCATCTTGGCAAACTGCCAAATGCGATTAGGGTTGCTAAAATGGTTAATCGCCTAATCAAAGTAAATATCGCCATCGCATTAGGCCTTAAAGCGATTGCTTTGCTGCTTACGATACCAGGGATGCTGACACTTTGGATTGCGATTCTCTCCGACATGGGTGCAACCATTATCGTAACGATTCTAAGCTTAACTGTGTTAATTGAACGGAAAAATAAAAACGGGCAAAAGGCGGGAGAATTAGTGCATGAATAAAAGAAAGAAAAATGTAACCATGGCTGTTATTTTAATGATCATCGCCTCGATTGGCGGGTTGCTCTATTGGCTATGGGTAAAATCAATTGCTCTCCCTATTTTAGGCGAGCTGAATAGCTATGAAGCGGAAACAGTAGATGGCGAAAAATTTATGATTCAAGACGGAAAAGTCAAAGTCGTTTTATTTGCTGAGGAAAACTGTTCTGATGAGTGTGAAGAAATGTATGGAGCGTTAGAAGAATTGCAAGAAAGGCTTAAAAAAGACAAAAACTTTGGCACAAAGGTTGACATGCTTTCCATTGCGGAAAACCCTCAAATGGATAAGAAAATCATCGAACACTATAAAGACACGTACCATGTGGACGTGAAAGGTTGGAAATTTCTTTTCGTCCCTAATGAAAAACTCGAATTATTCAAGAATCAAATCAATGATAAGAAAGAAGCGGAGCCTTCAGTAACATTAATTGATGCAAAAGGCAACATTCGCCAACACTATCAACTGAAAGATGAAGAAGAGATAGAACAGCTTAGAAAAGATATTAATCAATTAATCCGCATTCACCAGCAATCCATTGAGGAAAGAAGATAAATAAAATAAAAAAGAATCGCCGTTAAAACAACGCGCGGTTCTTTTTTTTGTTTTTCTTGCCTTCAATTACTGTAAAGTTATGCTTTTCGTTCTTTTTAAGCAGGGCGGGCTTTCTAGGTTTTAATTTGTTTGAACCGATCACTCTGAGGTGAGGGGCTTTTGTACGAACTTTTTGCTTTTGCTTTTGCCTTTTGGCTGACTGCTTGACAGCACGTTGATAATTTGAATCTGCTGCTCCGCGCGCTTTATCTCTAAAAAACATTCTGTAAATGAGATAGACGCCACCGATGATAATGGCATATAACGCGATCGTTCTGAGTAGCCTGAGGGGTTCGTTAATGAGAAAAGATGCAAAACCGATAACGGCGAACAAAACCAATGCAGGAACTACAAAACGAGAAAAACGCACGATTTACACCTCCTTGGGAGTAAACGAACTAGAGGACACACTTATATGATTTTTGGCTGCTGTTTTTCTAATTCGTATTGTTCGTCTCTTTTTAGCATTTCCTGAAAAGATAAAATTGAAACCTCTACTTGTTTATTTGTTGGTTCTTTTGTTGTTAAAAGCTGTAGCCAAAGTCCAGGATAGCCTAAAAACCTGAGCACAGGAATGTTGCGCATTTTATTCGTTACTTGTAATACTTCGAACGAAATCCCAAGCACAACAGGGATTAAGAAGATACGGTAAACGAGACGTTGCCACAGCGGATCATATGGTACGAACATATAGACGAATACTCCAACAATGACTGTAAATAGAATAAAACTGCTGCCGCAGCGATAGTGAAGGCGAGATTGTTTTTGAACATTTTCAACGGTAAGGGGATATCCATTTTCATAAGCATTGATTACTTTATGCTCGGCCCCGTGGTATTGAAACACCCTTTTAATGAGAGGTGTCATCGAAATAAAATAAATATAGCCAAGCAACAAAATTAATTTTATCAATCCTTCGATAAGATTCTGCTCAATGCGCCCAGGGAAAATCGGCAGCATGAAATTAGCAGCAATCGCAGGGATGATTGTAAATATAAATTTCCCAAACAAGAAGGTTAATACTCCGATTGTAGCCGCGCCTAAAATTAAAGCAAGTTTGGATCCTTCCTTATCCTTTTCGGCAAGCACTTTTTCATCATCTTTCGGATCAACGTCATATCGATCAGATGAAAAGTTCAAATGCTTTGTGCCATTCCCGCTCGCTTCGATAAGAGCAACGACCCCGCGTAAAAAAGGGATTTTTTTTAACTTGTTTAACGAAGGTCTTGGTTTCCTTTTTACTTCGAAATATTCAATCGAATCATCTTTTCTACGAATTGCAGTGACATACGTGTTTTTTCCGCCAAACATTACACCTTCTATCACAGCTTGACCCCCGTATGCGGGCGTTTTGCTCTGTGCCAATTTCTATTCACCAACCTACATGTGGATTTACTAGTTTCTATTTTACAGGAAATTCATAAAAACCTCTACATTGAAGTGTTTCGTAGTTATGGAAAAGAAAAAACTGAACATATTAATTGGAGAGGTGATGGTACATGGAAAATCAAGAAAATCAGCATGATCAAGAGAAGAAAGAGAATGAAAACGGTGTAAATTTTTTAACCGAAGTGGTTACGATTGGATTTTTCGGCGGCTTCATTTGGAGCATTGTTAATTTTGTTGCTTATTACTTAAATTTATCGAAAGTGGGCCCCGCGCTTATCCTTAACCCTTGGGCGCTAGGCGATTGGAAAAATAAAGTTCTCGGCCAATTGATCGGAATCCTTGTCATCGCGGTATTGTCCATCGGCGTCGCGTTTGTCTACAGGGCTATTTTAGCAAAAGTCAAAAGTGTTCTTGCGGGTGTGCTCTTTGGAGCGGCGATCTGGGGAATTGTTTTTTATTTATTGAAACCGATTTTCCCGGATCTTAAGCCATTGCATGAATTAGGTTGGAATACCATTGCAACGACGCTATGCATCTATCTTTTGTATGGCCTCTTTATTGGTTACTCCATCTCGTTTGTTTACGCCCAAAAATATAACACATCGAACAAGCCGTAATATGAATCCAAAACCAGTTCGTCTATTCAAATAAATGATGCTGTGATAAAATGTTGAATACATTGAATTATGATTCAATCATAATCTCAACAAGTTCTTAATAGAAAGGCTTTGTTATTGTCTAATGTTGATAGATAAACATTAGCGGGGACGATTTTGGCCTTAAGGAAAATCCGCTTCCCGGAAGGTAAATCATGCCCGCGAGGTTATCAACAGCATTGTTTAACAGAACCAACAGAAAAGAAGGAGATAATTTGCAAAAAATTTTTGTGCTGAATGGCCCTAACTTAAATCGGTTAGGCAAACGCGAACCAGACGTCTACGGTTCGAAAACGTTGAAAGACTTAGAAGAAAAATTAGTTTCTTCCAGCAAAGAATGGAACTGCATGATTGTATGCAAACAATCCAATCATGAAGGTGACCTCATTGATTGGATACATGAAGCGGAAGATGAAGGTGCGATTGGCATCGTTATTAACCCCGGTGCGTTCACTCATTACAGTTATGCCATTCGTGATGCGATTGCGGGCGTTTCGATTCCTGCCATCGAAATTCATATTTCCAACGTTCACACTCGTGAAGCGTTTCGCCACACTTCAGTTATCTCACCGGTTACAAGAGGGCAAATTGTAGGCTTTGGTTTTTATGGGTATGAAATGGCTGTAAGGGCCCTGCTCGAAAATTAAAAAAAAGCTTGGTGGTGAACAAATTTGCTGCGTGTCCAAAAGTTAAGAGAAGTGATGAAAAAATGTAACATCGACAGTATGCTGATTACAAGTTCAAGTAATTTAAGGTATATGACGAATTTTACCGGAACGGCCGGGATTGCTCTCATCTCATTAAATGAAGCGAAATTTATTACAGATTTCCGTTATACAGAACAAGCCAAAGAGCAAGCGAAGGGCTATGACATTGTCGAACATAAAGGAAAAATCATCGAAGAAATTGCAAAACAAGCTGAAAAAATGAAAATAAACCAGCTTGGATTCGAAGAAGATCATGTTACATACAGCACGTACCAAACGTATAAAAAAGAAATCCCAGCCCAACTCATCCCTGTTTCTGGAATCATCGAAGAATTAAGATTAATTAAAGACAACACCGAAATTCAAATCGTAAAAGAAGCAGCTGAAATCGCAGACGCGGCATTCGAGCATATTATTACATACATAAAACCAGGGATGCGCGAGCGTGAAATATCTGACGAACTTGAGTTTTTTATGCGAAAAAAAGGCGCCACTTCTTCTTCATTTGACACCATTGTCGCTTCAGGTTATCGTTCAGCATTGCCTCACGGCGTGGCGAGTGACAAGGTCATTGAGGAAGGTGACTTCGTGACACTTGATTACGGAGCATACTATAAAGGCTATTGTTCAGATACGACAAGAACCATTGCGGTTGGCGAGCCAAGCGATCAATTAAAAGAAATTTATGCAATCGTTTTGGAAGCCCAGCGGCTAGGTGTTGAGGGAATTAAACCTGGGATGTCAGGAAAAGAAGCTGATGCACTAACAAGAAATTATATTAAAGACAAGGGATACGGTGATTACTTCGGGCACTCGACAGGACATGGGATTGGACTGGATATTCATGAAGGCCCAACGCTATCCGTTAACAGCGAAACGATTCTTAAGCCGGGAATGATTGTCACGGTCGAACCGGGAATCTATTTATCCGGAATTGGCGGCGTAAGAATCGAAGACGACATATTAATAACTGAAACAGGGAATAAAAGATTGACAAAAGCAACAAAAGAATTAATCATTCTATAGGTGTTTCAAAAAGGAGGGCAAAATATGATATCAGTTAACGATTTTAAAACCGGCCTTACCATTGAATTTGATGGGGGCATATGGCAAGTCATGGAATTCCAGCATGTGAAGCCTGGTAAGGGGGCGGCATTTGTTCGTTCAAAACTCCGGAATTTACGGACCGGCACTGTGCAGGAAAAAACGTTTCGTGCAGGTGAGAAAGTAGAGAGGGCGCATATTGAGAACCGCCGAATGCAGTATTTATATTCAAGCGGCGATGCTTACACGTTTATGGATACCGAATCATATGAACAAATTGAATTGCCCGCTGCCCAGCTTGAACATGAATTAAACTTTTTGAAAGAAAATATGGAAGTTCATATTCGCACTTACAACGGAGAAACGCTTGGCGTTGAACTTCCGAATACGGTAGAGCTTCAAGTAGTCAAAACCGACCCGGGCATTAAAGGAGACACCGCAAGCGGCGGATCCAAGCCTGCCGAGCTTGAAACAGGCTTAATTGTCCAAGTTCCGTTTTTTGTCAATGAAGGAGATAGGCTCATTATTGACACTAGCAAAGGGGAATATGTTTCACGCGCTTAATTTTGAAAAAGAAGCGCTCCATTTAGGAGCTGGCTTATAGAGGACTTTCTGCACTCAACGCAGGAAGTCTTTTTTTGATCATTTCATCATACGTTAGTACAGGCCAAGTACGCAAAGAAAGGAAGAATGGAATGAAATTTTTTCGCACCTTTCAAGCACAGCTCGATCCTGGTTTATTAGGTATGGCGGTGCTTCGTTTATTCTCGGCGATGATTGAATGTTCAGCAGCTATCGCCATGATTTATTTCAATGATGTAAAAAAAGCGCTCGTCATTAATTCGCTTCTTGCGATTGTCGGTCCCATCATCTTTATAACAGCAACATCGTTAGGTTTAATTAGTGTCGCTGGCAGTGTGTCTTATGGTAAATTGCTCCTTATCATTATAGGTGTAGGTTTTATCCTTATCGGCATTTTAAAATAGCAATCAAGGTATAATTTGTCCACTTTTTCATAATGTGTAATAAGCGAAATAATTCCATTTCAAGAGGGATCACTCATGAATGAAGTGTTTCAAATGCTGCCGAATGCCATTCGGGCATTGATTGAAAAAACATCGCCTACTTTTTTACAAAAAATTGAAGAAATTCGTCTTCGTATCAATCGGCCTCTGGAAATTATCGTTGAAGGAAAGCCGTATTACCCCAAATTAAACGGCAGTCCGCACATTGTTTCCAAACAAGATGCCATTTATTTATTAAATAAATTAAGCGATTATTCTTTGTATGCATTTGAAGAAGAATTAAAAAGAGGATATATCGCTGTGAAAGGTGGCCATCGAGTCGGAATTTCTGGGAAAGTGACAATCGAAAAGGGAGAAGTGAAAGCGATCAAGGAGATTGGCTCCTACAATATTCGAATCGCGCGCCAAAAAATTGGGATTGCAGAACCTTATATTCCTTATCTTTACGATAAAAGATGGTTGAACACATTAATCATCGGTTCTCCCCAAACTGGGAAAACAACGCTTCTAAGGGATTTAGCCCGCATGATCAGCACCGGAAGCAAAAAACACCATATTGATCCGAAAAAGGTGGGCATTGTTGATGAACGCAGTGAAATTGCAGGTTGTGTAAAAGGTGTTCCGCAGCATAGTTTAGGAGACCGTGTTGATGTTTTGGATGCTTGCCCAAAAGCGGAAGGCATGATGATGATGATTCGTTCAATGAGCCCTGATGTCATTGTTGTTGATGAAATTGGCAGAAAAGAAGACTGTGAATCGATTATCGAAGCATTAAACGCAGGCGTCCAAATGATGATGACTGTCCACGCGAATTCGATGGAAGATGTTTATTTGCGGCCAATGCTCAAGCCGATACTGGATAGTCGTATTTTTGATCGTTTTGTTGAGTTGACGAGACGGGATGCGCCAGGATTTGTCCGTGCGATCCGCAACCATGACGGAGTAGACTTGCTCAAATGAAATGGTTTGGAGCAATCCTTATCATCGCAGCGACAACCTGGATTGGCTTCGTTGCAGCAAAGCGGCTACGGGAAAGAACGAGTCAGCTAAGGCAAATAAAAGTGGCACTTCAGTCGTTGGAAGCTGAAATTGTATATGGCCTCACCCCTTTAACTGAAGCCGCTGCCAAGGTTGCGGATCATGTGGCAGAACCGGTGTCCACCTTTTTTCGAACGTTTGGGGAAATCCTTCTCGAAGGGCAAAAGGGTGTATCTGAATCTTGGAATGAATCCCTTAACAAAACAAAGCAAGCGACATGTTTGGAAAAAAGTGAAATTGAAATATTAAAGCAATTTGGAGCAACACTCGGCCAGCACGATAGGGAGCATCAGCAAAAACAGATTAAATTAACACTGCTTCATCTTGAAAGGGAGGAAGCTGAAGCGAGAGAAGAACAGCTCCGTTACGAAAAAATGATGAAAAGCTTAGGTTTTTTAGCAGGATTATTGGTCGTGATTCTATTGTTATAAATACTTTTTGCGTTGCTTGATGGAGGGGAAGGAATGACACAAGATGTCAATATCATCTTTCAAATCGCAGGAATTGGAATTATAGTGGCAATGCTGCATACCGTGTTAAAACAAATGGGCAAGGAAGAATATGGCCATTGGGTGACGCTTATCGGCTTTATCGTTGTCTTATTTATTGTCATCACCAAACTAAACGATCTATTTCATAAAATTAAAGGTGTTTTTCTATTCCAAAGTTAGGGGGTGTTGGCGATTGAAGTCATGCAAATTACCGGGCTCGGCTTAATCGCAACCTTCCTTATTTTAGTCATCAAGGAACAAAATCCTGTCTTTGCCTTTTCGATCACACTGATTGTTGGGGTCATTATCTTTATTTTTCTCATTGATCAAATTCAGGCGATCTTCTTGCTGTTAAATCAGCTAGCGGATCAAGCAAATATTAATTTAGTTTACGTTGAAACGATTTTGAAGATTATTGGCGTTGCTTATATTGCGGAATTTGGTGCGCAAATTACGAAAGATGCGGGACAAGGATCAATCGCTTCGAAAATTGAACTGGCCGGCAAACTGATTATTTTAGGAATGGCTATTCCCATTTTAAAAGTTATTATTGAGACCGTTCTAGGCCTTTTGCCAACTTAAAATCCGAAGGAGAATAACGATGGAAAGGATGAATCAAAACAATGAAAGTATGGTTCTAAACGGAAAATGGTTTGTGGCCGTGTGGCTTATTATCGTATTCTCAATCAGTTGGACAAGCACGAACGAAAGTATGGCCGCAGAGCCGCCATTGGCTGAATCTAATGAAGAAGAAAACACCATCGAGCCATTAGTCGATGAGCAAATCGAAAACATTGATTTAGGCGATATAAAAGATTTTTGGGACAGTATCGTAAATGAGTATGGCGGGTTTTTGCCTGAAAGCCAAAAGGGTTCATTTATGGATTTTGTAAAAGGGGACAAATCGTTTTCTTTTCAGCAATGGCTGATTGGGGCTTTGAAATTTCTTTTTCATGAACTTGTCGCCAACGGCAAGCTGCTTGGCTCATTAATTTTATTAGCTGTATTCGCCGCCATTTTGCAAACGATTCAAAATGCTTTTGAATTTCACGCAGTAAGCAAAGTGGCTTATTCCATTACGTATATGGTCCTCATTATTCTCGCGCTAAACAGTTTTCACGTTGCGATAAATTACACCGAAGAAGCGATTCAAAGCATGATGAGTTTTATGGTTGCGCTCATTCCTTTACTGCTTGCATTATTAGCTTCCCTAGGAAATTTTTCATCTGTCGCTTTTTTTCATCCTGTTATCGTGTTTCTTATCAATACGAGCAGTTTATTAATTGTTAAGATTGTACTCCCGCTTTTGTTTTTGTCGGCCATTTTGCATGTTGTCAGTTCGTTGACAGACCACTACAAAGTAACAAAGCTTGCAAACCTACTCCGAAATATCGCACTTGGAGGTTTAGGTATTTTCTTTGCTTTGTTTCTAGGTGTGATTTCGATACAAGGCGCCTCCAGCGCAATCGCTGACGGGGTGACGATACGCACGGCTAAATTTCTTGCCGGAAACTTTATTCCTGTCGTTGGAAGAATGTTTACAGACGCTACCGATACGGTGTTAAGTGCATCACTTCTTCTGAAGAACACGATTGGGCTTGCCGGTGTCGCTATTTTACTTTTACTGGCGTTTTTTCCGGCAGTTAAAGTCTTGGCCCTCGCTTTAATTTTTCATATCGCGGGAGCTGTTTTGCAGCCTTTAGGCGGCGGACCGATTGTTGAAAGCCTTGATGTCATCGGAAAATCTGTCTTATTTATTTTTGTTTCACTTGGAGTTGTATCATTAATGTTTTTCCTCACAATCACAATCATGATCGGAATGGGAAATGCTGCATACATGATGCGCTGAAAATGGCAGGAAGGGGGAGCAATGTGCAAGCACTAAGCGAATGGGTAGGAAATATCGTTATCCTGATTTTAATCGCCGTCATTATGGATATGCTTGTGCCGAATAATAGTTTGCATCAGTACGTCAAAATGGTCATTGGGCTCTTGCTCATTCTCCTTTTGCTCTCTCCGCTATTATCGATTTTTTCTTCGGACAAAGATAAAATCTTCGAATCGATAAAATTTGAGCAAGCGATTTCGGAAAATGTCTTTGAAAAAAAGATGAATCATAAGAAAAATGAAATACAAGCCACCCAAGATGCATATATTGAAGAACAAATGGCTGTCCAAATGAAAAACCAGGTGGAAGAGGAGCTGATGGAGCAATATGAGGTAAGTGTCGAAAAGATTCGCATCAATTTTAAAGAGAAAAGCGATCGAACCTATGAAAACATCCTCGGTTTACAAGTATTTCTTACGACTAACAAAGAAAATCAAGTAAAAAATGTAGAGCCCGTCGAGGTAGTAACAATTGGGGAAGAGCAATCATTTACATTAAAAGAACGAGGAAAAACAAATGAGATACGCAAGTTTCTTGCGAAGCAATGGGGGATTGATGAGGAGAAAGTTACTGTCGAAATGGCAGGAAGGGAAAGGGAAAAGTTGTGAAAAAGGAAGAATTGAAAAAAGCATTTCAAAAACTCATTGAACCAAAAGGAGAGAAAAGCAAAAAGCCATTTAACATATACTTCTATTTGCTCCTTGGGTTAGGTGTTGCCATTATGCTTTTAAGCAATATGACTTCGACTTTCCAAACAAAAAATGAACCAGAAATGAGCAATACAAATGCTGAAGAATCCGAGGAAAAAGATGCGTTTGCCAACCGCTCTTCCAACCCTTCCACAATTGTTGAATATGAAGAATATTATGAAAGGCAGGTCCGGGACATTTTATCAGATGTTATTGGAGTCTCGAACGTCTCTGTAAAAGTAAACATCGCTTCAACAGAAAAGAAACTCTACGAAAAAAACAGAAGAAACGAAAAGCAAGTAACAGAAGAAAGCGATCGTGAAGGAGGCACGAGAACGATAGAAAACAATTCAATGGATGAAGAAACGATTATCGTAAGAGACGGCGATAAAGATAAGCCAGTTATTATCGGAAGTGAAAAGCCGAAAGTAACCGGAGTCATCGTTGTTGCGCAAGGTGCCGAAAGCATGCAAGTAAAGCAGCAGATTATTGAAGCTGTCACACGATTTCTCCACGTCCCAAGTTATCAAGTTTCGGTTTTGCCGAAAAAAATAAAGGAGGAGTAACATTGGTATTGAAAAAACAAACAGCATGGCTTTTAACGATGTTAAGTTTAATTATTGTATTATCTGTCTACTATATCGTTTCGCCTGGTGAATCGCCTACAAATGTGGCGTACGTTGAAGATGAAGAGAAACAAACAAACAACGAAGCGAAAGATGCCAAAGAAGAACTTGAAACCTCAAACAAAGAAGCTGCTGAAGATCAAGCGGAAGTAACAACCATTTCAAGCGATGAAACATTTGCAGCGCTAAGAATTAAAATTAACGAAGCAAGAGAAAAGCAGCTGGCAGAGTATCAGGAAGTCGTTGCCTCAGGAGAAATTTCAGCAGAGATGAAAAGTGAAGCATTCAATAAAATGGAAAAATTAAACGACCAATCACAACAAATCACCGTATTGGAAACATTGTTAATGAATCAGCTAGGCTACGACGATGTGATTGTGAATCCAATCGATGGGGAAAATTTTAATATTATTGTTAAAGCAGACGAGGTATCAAAGAAAGAAGCGAATGATATTATGCGCAAAACGGTTGAACAGCTTGGAGAAGGCAATGTAAGCAATGTGACAGTTGAATATGCAAAGTGATGATCGATTAGAAGAGCCGAAGGTGGATTGCCATCGGCTCTTTTCGCTCGACAAATTTTTTTTAAGTAAACTATACTGTAATTAAGCGGTATGCTATAATTATTCAAGAATTTTTAAATTTTTTGTTTTTAATATGGAAGGAGTAAAGCAAATGTTTAAAGTACAAGAACTACGTGAACTCATTCGATTGGTCGATCAGTCATCAATCAATGAATTTACTTACGAAAACGAAGGAACGACAATCACATTGAAAAAAAATGCAGGAGCGGCAATTGTTCCTGAAGTTCAGCAAGCAGTAGAAAAAGTGGTACAAGCTCCTGCTGCGGAAGCGCTTCAACCGAAGGTTGAACAAAATACACAACCGGCGCCTGCGCCAAGCCCTGCAGCCGAAAAAGCAGAATCACAAGCTGAAAAAACGCAAGATCAAAGCAATTTACATAAAATCGAATCGCCAATGGTGGGAACTTTCTATGCGGCTTCCTCCCCTGATAAGCCTCCTTATGTAAAAGCCGGCGACAAAGTTGAAGAAGATACGATCGTTTGCATCGTCGAAGCCATGAAACTATTTAATGAAATTGAAGCAGAAGTAAAGGGCGAAATTGTTGAAGTTTTAGCTGAAAACGGCCAACTTGTTGAGTATGGACAACCACTATTTCTCGTTAAACCGGAATAAGGGGCGGCGAATATGAATATAAAAAAAGTTTTAATCGCAAACAGAGGAGAAATTGCTGTACGGATTATCCGTGCATGTAAAGAACTTGATATCGAGACTGTTGCCGTTTACTCAGAGGCTGATAAAGACGCCCTTCACGTTCGATTAGCAGACGAAGCATACTGCATTGGACCTACAGCAGCGAAAGACAGCTACTTAAACTTTACGAATATTATGAGCATCGCCACTCTAACTGGTGTTGACGCCATCCACCCGGGCTACGGTTTTTTAGCCGAAAATGCTGACTTCGCCGAAATATGCAAAGAATGCAACATTACGTTTATCGGCCCAAGCCCTGAAGCTATTACAAAAATGGGTACGAAAGATATTGCCCGCTCAACAATGAAAAAGGCAGGGGTACCGATTGTTCCGGGGTCGGAAGGCATCATCGGGAGCGTGGACGAAGGGCTTGAGATCGCGTCTAAAATTGGTTATCCTGTTATTATTAAAGCAACGGCTGGCGGGGGCGGAAAAGGTATCCGTATCGCACGTGACGAGAAAGAATTAGCCAACGGCATTAATATTACACAACAAGAAGCGGCAACTGCTTTTGGCAATCCAGGGGTCTACATCGAAAAATTTATTGAAGATTTCCGCCATGTTGAAATTCAAGTGCTTGCCGACAACTATGGAAATGTGATTCACTTAGGTGAACGTGACTGTTCCATTCAACGCCGCCTTCAAAAATTGGTTGAAGAAACGCCGTCGCCTGCAATTGATGAAAAGAAACGGCAAGAGATGGGAGAGGCCGCTGTTAAAGCAGCTGCAGCCGTTAATTACTCCGGTGCGGGGACAATTGAATTTATTTATGCTGCTGACGGAAATTTCTATTTTATGGAAATGAACACCCGCATCCAAGTTGAACATCCTGTAACAGAAATGGTTACCGGAGTCGATCTTATCAAGCAGCAGATTTATGTTGCGGCGGGTGAAAAATTATCGATCAAGCAGGATGATGTCACATTTAACGGCTGGTCGATGGAGTGCCGTATTAATGCGGAAGATCCGAACAAAAAATTCATGCCTTCACCTGGCAAAGTGGAGATGTATTTACCGCCGGGAGGATTGGGTGTAAGAGTCGATTCGGCTGTTTATCCCGGTTACGTCATTTCGCCATTTTATGATTCAATGGTTGCGAAACTTATTACTTACGGCGCGACGAGAGAAGAAGCAATCTCTCGGATGAAGCGTGCACTTGATGAATTTGTGATCGACGGAGTAAAAACGACGATTCCTTTTCACTTAAAACTTTTAAATCACGAAAAATTTGTTGAAGGTGATTTTAATACGAAGTTTCTTGAGCTGTATGATTTAAGTGATAAAGAAAACTAAGGGGTGAAAAAACTTGGTTGAAAGCCAAAGCTTTGAGATGAACAGTCAGACAGATGAACTTGGTAAGGTTGAGATTTCGCCTGAAGTTATTGAAGTAATCGCTGCGATTGCGGCATCAGATGTCGAAGGGGTTTCTTCAATGCGGGGAAACTTCGCAACCGGTGTTGCGGAAAAACTCGGCCGAAAATCGCACCGAAAAGGCGTCAAAGTTGATCTTACCGATCAGGGCATCATTCTCGATGTTTTTGTTGTGATTGAATATGGTTTTTCCATCCCATCTGTCGGTCAGGAAATTCAAACGAGCATCCGCCAGGAATTGCAAAACATGACAGCACTTGATGTAAAAGAAATTAACATCCATGTAGTAGGTATCCATTTTGAACAAAAAGATAACCTTATAAGTGATACTGAATATTAATGATAAAAATCAAAGGGGATCCCCTTTGATTTTTATCATTAATTGATTACTAAGTGGATGTTAAAAGGAGATAAAATATTGAAGAGAAGACAAGCCCGTGAAAAAGCAGTACAAGCTCTTTTTCAAATGCATTTGAATGAGACCGATATTAATGAAACAATGGATTATGTGTTGAATGACGAAGAAACCGATCCTTTTTTTGAACGGCTCGTTGAAGGAACAATCGCAAATCTAGATTCAATTGACAGTACGATCAAAAAACATTTAGAAAACTGGCGTTTTGACCGGATTGCAAATGTTGATCGCGCGATTTTACGTCTAGCTGTCTATGAATTGAAGTATGAGGAAGATATTCCTTCAAATGTTACGTTGAATGAAGCGGTCGAACTTGCCAAAACATTTGGCAGTGAGGAGTCCAAACGTTTTATCAATGGTGTTTTATCAAAAATTTTAGGGGGAGAACAATGACTGCACAATTGATTAGCGGAAAAGAACTGTCACAGAGAAAAAAAGAAGAGATGAAAAAAGCAGTTGAGGCATTAAAAGAAAAAGATGTCACGCCTGGTTTGGCAGTTATTATTGTTGGAACCGACCCGGCATCCCAAACCTATGTTAGAGGAAAACAAAAGGCCTGCCAGGAAGTCGGCATCCATTCGCTTCTCATTGAAATGCCTGAAGAAACATCAGAAGAAGAACTGCTTGCTAAAATCAGGGAACTTAATGCAGACGATACGATCGATGGGATCCTTGTTCAGCTTCCACTCCCAGCTCAAATCAATGAGCAGGCTGTTATCGACACCATATCACCTGAAAAAGATGTTGATGGCTTCCACCCGATTAGTATCGGACGTATGATGACAGGGCAAGAAACCTTTTTGCCATGCACACCACACGGGATTTTAGAAATGGTCAAGTCAGAACAAATTGAGATTGAAGGCAAGCATGTTGTTGTCGTTGGACGCAGCAATATTGTAGGAAAGCCTGTCGGGCAATTATTTTTAAACGAAAATGCGACCGTAACGTATTGCCACTCCCGTACAAGAAACCTAAAAGAAATCACAACACAAGCAGATATATTGATTGCGGCCGTCGGAAAAGCCCATCTCATTAACGGGGAGCATATTAAAGACGGTGCAACGGTAATCGACGTCGGCATTCATCGTTTAGAAAATGGGAAATTAACAGGGGACGTCAACTTTGAAGAAGCAAAGGAAAAAGCCGCATACATTACACCAGTTCCCGGCGGGGTGGGGCCAATGACGATTACAATGCTATTACATAATACGATCCTTTCCGCAAAAAGGTTTCGCCTGAATAAAGGCGAGTGACGTATATGGAGCAAGATCGTTATCTATCGATAACCGCGCTTACCCGCTATATAAAAAGACAGTTTGATCGCGATACTGTCTTGAACGATGTATGGGTTAGAGGGGAATTGTCCAATGTTAAACTGCATTCCAGAGGACATATGTATTTTACTTTGAAAGATGAACGATCAAGAATACAATCTGTTATGTTTTCCAGCCATAACAGCAAATTGGCGTTTCGGCCGGAAAATGGGATGAAGGTGCTGGTACGCGGCGAAGTGACAGTTTATGAGCCATATGGCCAATACCAGCTATATGCGAAAGAAATGCAGCCTGATGGGATCGGAAACTTATTTCTCGCTTTTGAAGAATTAAAGAAAAAGCTGGAGCGTGAAGGAATTTTTTCGAGTGAAAGAAAAAAGCCGCTTCCTGTTTTTCCGGTTGAAATCGGTGTTGTCACCTCAAAGACAGGTGCTGCGGTACGCGATATTTTCACAACGATAAAACGGCGTTATCCATTGGCGAGAATTACGCTTTTTCCTGTCTATGTACAAGGCGAATTGGCTTCCGAATCGATTGCAAAAGCGATTAAACAGGCGAATGAACTTCGCATGCACGATGTTCTCATTGTAGGTAGAGGTGGAGGTTCGATTGAAGATTTATGGCCCTTCAATGAAGAGATTGTAGCCAGAAGTATTTTTCATTCAGAAATTCCAATTATATCAGCTGTCGGGCACGAAACCGATGTGACGATTGCGGACTTTGCTGCGGATGTAAGAGCCGCTACCCCGACCGCAGCCGCGGAATTAGCGGTGCCGCACGTTTTAGAATTAAATGAGCGTGTGAACGAGCGGAAAGCGAGGCTAATACGAGCGATTGCCGCAAGGCTAGATGCCGAAAGAGAGAAGCTGGCCCGCTTGCAAAAATCGTATGCCTTCCGTTATCCTGCTCAATTAATACGGCAAAAGAATCAAGAGCTGGACCGTTTAATTGAACGTTTAACAAGAGAGGCAAAACTGCAGCTTAATCAAAAATATGAACAATGGAGAAACATAAATAAATCCATTCATCGCCATCACCCGGAAAAATTAATTATCCAAGGGAAAGAGAGACGCAAACAATTAACGAAAAGATTAGCTCGGGAAATGCAGCAATTGACCAATCGAAAAAAAATGCTTTATCAGCAAAGCATTTCAAAACTGGATGCGTTGAGCCCTTTGAAAGTGATGGATAGAGGGTACAGCCTTGTAACAAAGGATGACGTTGTTGTGAAGTCTGTATACGATGTGAATCCAGGTGACATGATCCAGGTCAATGTAAAAGATGGGTTGCTCGATTGCCATGTCTGGGGATTGGAGGAATCAAAAAATGAGCCATGATTTAGATACCGAAAAACAGCCATCATTTGAAGAAGAAATGGAAGAGCTTGAAACGATCGTTGAGCAGCTTGAAAATGGGGATGTTGCATTGGAAGAGGCCATTCATTTATTCCAAAAAGGTATGAAACTATCGAAAAGCTGCCATGATAAATTAAAAGCAGTAGAGGAAAAAATTGATCAAATGATCGACGAAGAAGGAGAAATTATGCCTTTTACAATTCAGGAGGAAGAATGACATTAACGAACTCACATATCATTCCTTATTTAAAACAGGCAAAAGCAAAGATTGATGAACAGCTTCGTATAGAAATTTCTAAATTAAACGGGCCGAAAGTGTTAATTGATGCGATGAATTACTCCCTTGAAGCGGGAGGAAAACGCTTAAGGCCGATCATGCTTCTCGCAACACTTGAAGCGTTTGGACAAAATAGTGAAAAAGGCATTCCGCTTGCCTGCGCGGTTGAAATGCTTCACACGTATTCGTTAATCCATGATGACTTGCCGGCTATGGATAATGACGATCTCCGAAGAGGAAAACCGACGAATCATAAGGTTTTCGGCGAAGCAAACGCGATTCTTGCAGGGGACGCTCTTTTGACATACAGCTTTGAAATGATCGCATCGCTTGACGATCCTGAAATTACAAGCCAGATGAAAGTAGAATTAATTAAACAATTGGCCCAAGCGGCAGGCGCGGAAGGAATGGTTGGCGGGCAGACAGAAGACTTGATTGCGGAGAATAACCCCAACCTGACAGTGGAAGAACTGGAACATATACACGTTAATAAAACAGGGAAATTATTTATCTATTCAGTGCTGGCCGGTGCAATTTTGGCCAGGGCAAATGAAGAGCAAATGAACCATTTGGAGCAGTTTGCATACCATCTTGGTATTGCTTTCCAAATACGGGATGACATTCTTGACATTGAAGGAGACGTCGAAAAAATCGGCAAGCCTGTCGGGAGTGATTTTGAAAATGAAAAAAGCACCTATCCAAGTCTTTTAACAGTTGATGGAGCAAAGAAAAAACTGAACGAGCATGTCGATAAAGCGATTAAATTTTTATATAAAGCGAATGTGAAGCATGAACAGCTCGAAACAATTTCAATGTATATCATTCATCGTGACAATTAATTGGTAATCGTGGTATAATATTATTACTTTATGGGGTGGTGCAGTATTCTAGTCAGCCTCCCATTTCTGAAGGCGGGCCTAAAAATCCGCTAAAGGGCACATCGATGAAGTTCCTTGTGGCGGCTTGAGGCGCCCAGCCTTGGGTCGATGCTGGGAGTTAAGGTTGCGGGGCGATCCACAAAGGCATGTGGGCGTTGACCCTGCTTCCGTGGAGGCCCATACTTGTAATATACGTCTTCGAAGCGTTTTATTACGGGATGGGGTATGAACCTGTTTTGTGGGGCAACCCGCTAACAGCGTAGCCTGCCTTGAGTGATGTTGAGGGGATTGCGGGTACCGATTTCCTAGAAACTGGACCGGTCGTTTCGGAAATTCGCTGTCGCATGAAATCAACATTGCAAAAGAGGCTAGGAAATGGTTCAGGGTTGTTGAGGAAAACTCCTAGACTGTTCGCATTTGACATTTAGAGGGGATTGCAGTACGGACTAAGTGGTAATCCAGTCCGGCGTTTGGCAACAGCGCTGATACCGCTTTAAAGGGAAACCGCCAAAGTGGCGACACTTCGGCAGCGGTATGGGAAAACCTACTGGACCTAAGCCGTAGTTTTTACCCTTTAAATGACTACTCCTTTTACATAATCATTCACTCGTTACTTACATAAAGGAGTAATTATGAAGCTTCCTTTTGACAAATCAATCAATTGGAGTGTAGCAATAGCCGTTATCACGTTCGTGTTAGCGGCTCTTTTTTCAATCATATCTACCGCCATGCTAAATGGAGTCTCTTGGGCTGCAGGCATGGTTATTGTTTTTTGTATCGTGTTAATCGGTATCATCTTTGATATTATTGGTGTAGCTGCAACTGCAGCAGCAGAAAAACCATTTCATGCGATGGCTTCGGAAAAAGTACACGGAGCGAAACAAGCGATTCTGATCTGCAGAAATGCTGATCGCGTTGCGAGCTTTTGCAATGACGTGATTGGAGATATATCGGGGATTGTAAGCGGAACCGCATCTGCCGTTGTCGTTATGCAGTTGGTGTTTCAATTTGGACAAGGAGACGGAACGATTTTCCATGCAATTGTCTCTGTCGTTTTTACAAGCATTGTAGCGGCGGCAACCGTCGGGGGAAAAGCGCTTGGCAAATCGTATGCGATTCTTCATTCAAAGAATGTTGTCTTTCAGGTTGGTCGACTGTTATATTTAATAGAAGAAAAATTAAAAATTAAAATTTCCCCTTTCTTCGTAAAAAGGCAGAAATTGAAATGAAAGAGAGGAATATCAATGGATCTTAGAACGATTAAAGATCCCTCGTTCATAAAACATTATTCGCAGGCGGAATTGGCGGCATTAGCCGAAGATATCCGTTCATTTCTCATAAAAAAATTATCGGTAACAGGCGGCCATCTTGGGCCAAATTTAGGGGTGGTTGAGTTAACGCTCATCCTTCATAAAATGTTCGATAGCCCAAAAGATAAAATTATTTGGGATGTTGGACATCAATCATACGTTCATAAAATTTTAACAGGAAGAGCAGATCAGTTTGAGACGTTAAGACAGTATAAGGGTTTGTCGGGGTTTCCGAAGAGAAACGAGAGCGAACATGATGTTTGGGAAACAGGGCATAGTTCTACTTCACTTTCAGCCGCAATGGGAATGGCGATTTCGAGAGATTTAAGGGGCACTAACGAACATGTCGTTGCAGTCATCGGAGACGGAGCGCTTACTGGGGGAATGGCGCTTGAAGCACTGAACCATATCGGTGACGAAAAGAAAAATTTGATCGTCGTTCTAAACGACAATGAAATGTCCATTGCGCCTAATGTAGGGGCATTGCACAATATCCTTGGGCGTATGCGGACCGCAGGCAAATATAACAAAGTGAAAGATGATATTGAATATTTAATGAAAAAAATTCCTGCATTCGGAGGCAAAATCGCCAGCGTGGCAGAAAGAGTGAAAGATAGCCTTAAATATTTGCTCGTTTCAGGCATGTTTTTTGAAGAGCTTGGTTTTACTTACTTAGGCCCTGTTGATGGGCATAATTTAGACGATCTATATGAAAACTTAGGCTACGCTAAAAAAACAAAAGGGCCGGTTCTTGTCCATGTCCTAACGAGAAAAGGGAAAGGCTACTTTCCTGCTGAAAGCGACAAAGTTGGGACTTGGCACGGGTTGGGTCCCTATAAAATTGAGAGCGGTGAAGTCGTAAAGCAGCCGGCTAAGGCACCGGGGTACAGCCAAGTAGTAAGTGAAACATTAAGAAAAATTGCAAGGAAAGACGAAAGAGTCGTTGTGATTACGCCGGCGATGACAATTGGTTCCAAACTTGAAAAATTCGGTGAAGAGTTCCCTGATCGGCTGTTCGATGTTGGAATTGCAGAACAGCATGCAGTGACGATGGCTGCTGGACTTGCAATTGATAAAATGAAACCTGTTTTATCGATTTATTCAACATTTTTACAACGTGGCTACGATCAGCTTGTCCATGATGTATGCAGGCAAAATTTGAATGTGTTTTTCGCTATTGATCGAGCCGGTTTTGTCGGTGCGGATGGCGAAACACACCACGGCGTCTTTGATATTAATTTCATGCGCCATGTACCGAATATAACAATCCTAATGGCGAAAGATGAAAACGAGCTTCAGCATATGGTTTATACGGCGGCACAGCACGATGGGCCAATCGCTGTTCGTTACCCGCGCGGCAACGGAATCGGTGTTCCTATGGATGGCGAGTTAAAGAAAATTCCGATTGGCGAATGGGAAGTGTTAACGGAAGGCTCAGACGTTGCTCTTCTCTCTTTTGGGCCCATTTTGCAAGAAGTATTGCAAGCTGCAAAGGATCTTAAAAAAACGGGAATCTATGCGCGTGTCATCAATGCCAGAAGCATTAAACCGCTTGACGAATCAATGCTTTTGAAATTAGGTACTGAGGGGCTGCCAATCGTTACAGTTGAAGAAGCTGCACTGCAAGGTGGATTTGGAAGTGCTGTATTGGAGTTTTTAAGCGACCACAAATTCAATGCAGTCATTGAACGGATGGGAGTGCCTGATCGTTTCATTGAACATGGCAGTGTGCCGGAGCTCCTTGAAGAAGTAGGATTAACAAAGTCCGACATCGTGCAAAATGTTAAAATGATAATTCAAAAACAGCTGAGGGCATAAGCCAATGGATAAGAGAGAAAGAGTCGATCTTTTGCTCGTTGAGAAAGGATTTTTTGAAACGAGGGAACAAGCAAAAAGGGCAGTAATGGCAGGGCTCGTTTTCAGCGGCGAAAAACGGATTGATAAACCCGGAATGAAAATAGATTCCGAATCTGTCATAACTGTGAAAGGATCGAAAATGAAATATGTGGGCCGCGGAGGGCTCAAGCTTGAAAGAGCAATCGAATGCTTTAAACTAAATCTTAAAGGTATAACTGCCATCGATATTGGCGCCTCAACCGGAGGCTTTACTGATTGCATGCTCCAGAATGGCGCAAATAAAGTGTATGCCGTCGATGTTGGCTATAACCAGCTTGCTTGGAAGTTGCGGCAGGATGAACGTGTTATTGTGATGGAGCGCCTAAATTTCCGTTACGCGGAACCGGAAGACTTTGAAGAGGATAAGCCTGCTTTCGCAACGATTGATGTATCCTTTATCTCCTTGAGAAATATTTTGCCGAGACTCACTGAAATCATTGAGAAAGAAGGATTTGTTGTAGCCTTGGTTAAGCCGCAATTTGAAGCCGGCAGGGAAGAAGTCGGCAAGAAGGGAATTGTACGGGAAGCAAAAACGCACATTCGTGTGCTACTTGAGATGGTTGACTTTTCCCGGCAGCTCGGTTATTCGGTTTGCGGTCTCACGTACTCCCCGATAACGGGGGGAGACGGAAATATTGAATTTTTGCTTTTATTGCAATGGACAGGCACCGGAGAGGTTTTGGACGCTTTAAATCCGGAGCAGGTTGTTGCAGAAGCTCATGAGCAGTTAAAGAAAACATAAAATGTTGTTGCGGAATGTGGGGTGAGTTGAGTGACGAAAGGCCAACGCCATATTAAAATCCGGGAAATTATTACAAATAGAGAAATAGAGACGCAAGATGAACTTGTCGAAGCTTTAAAAGCAGCAGGCTATAATGTAACCCAAGCAACCGTTTCGAGGGACATTAAAGAGTTGCATTTAGTTAAAGTCCCTATGCAGGATGGCAGATACAAATACAGTTTGCCTGCTGACAATCGTTTTAATCCGCTGCAAAAATTAAAAAGGACGTTAATCGACAGCTTTATAAACATTGATTATGCGGACAATTTGGTTGTATTGAAAACCCTCCCGGGAAACGCGAACGCCGTCGCTGCTTTAATTGACAATTTGGATTGGGAAGAAATCATGGG
The DNA here is from genome assembly GCF_003097615.1 of Pueribacillus theae. Lineage (NCBI taxonomy): Bacteria > Bacillati > Bacillota > Bacilli > Caryophanales > Bacillaceae > Pueribacillus > Pueribacillus theae. The sequence goes on along the minus strand of NZ_QCZG01000002.1, from coordinate 83,792 downwards.
AACGATAAGCGGCGATGATACAATCTTAATCATTTGCCGGGGCAAAAAACAGAGCCAAAGCATTACGAAGCGGTTTTTAGGCATGCTTTGAGAGGATGTTCAAAAAGTCCGGGAACGATAGGCTGCGAATCTCTTCGTCAGCTTGCTCTTCCGTTACTCACGTATCCTACAAACATACGCTGCGTTACTCAGAGCTACGCTTCCTCGATCTTCTTGCCTCTCGTTGTCCTCCTTTTTGAACACGTATTTTAAAAAGGGTGTGATTAGAAATGCTTGCTGAATTATCGATAAAAAATTTTGCAATTATTGAGGCGCTCTCACTGTCTTTTGAAAAAGGCCTAACTGTGTTAACTGGGGAAACAGGAGCAGGTAAGTCTATCATAATCGATGCCATTCAATTGCTTTCAGGCGGAAGGGGTTCTTCCGAATACGTTCGCTTCGGTGAAAATAAAGCAGAAATTGAAGGCTTATTTTTTGTTGATGGGCAGCATAAGGCGATCAAAAAGCTTGAAGAACTCGGAATTGAATCGTCAGAAGGCATGATCGTTCTCCAAAGAAATATTTCACACACCGGAAAAAGCGTTTGCCGGATTAATAACAAACTCGTTACACTTGGTATTTTGCGTGAAATTGGTGGGACGCTAATTGATATTCACGGCCAACACGAGCATCAAGATTTAATGCAATCAGAAAACCATGTTACGCTTCTTGATGAATATGGGAAAACGCTTATTTATCCTGCACTCCAAGAATATAGAAAACTTTATAATAAATTCAATCAACTGAATAAGCAACGAAAACATTTATCAGAAAACGAGCAGAAAATTGCCCACCGTCTCGATTTGATTCAATATCAGCTAAAAGAGATTACAGAAGCAAATCTCATGAACAATGAAGATGAACAGCTATCTGAAGAAAAAGCAAAATTGTCTAATTTTGAAAAGCTATTCGAGTCCATAGGAAGCGCCTATGAAGCCTTGTCTCAAGACAATAAAGGACTTGATTGGGTGGGACATGCGATGGCGTTTCTTGACGGCGTTTCAGAGCTTGACGGGGAACTCCAAAATATACATGAAGCCATAACAAACAGTTTTTATGTTTTGGAAGACGCAACTTCCCAGTTGAGAGATAAACTTGACCATCTTGAATACAATCCTTCAAGGCTTGATGAGATTGAGGAACGCTTAAATGAAATTAATATGCTAAAAAGAAAATATGGTGACTCCATTGAAAGCATTCTTGAATACGCCGCAGGCATTGAAGAGGAGATTGAAACACTCTCCAACCGTGAAAAACATATTAGTGAATTAGAGAAAGAACTAAAAGATACAGCAGCCGCACTCCAATTAGAAGGAAAAAACCTCCGTGCGATTCGAAAAAAAGTTGCAGATTCACTCGTTGAACATATTCATGCAGAATTGAAATCACTTTATATGGATAAAACAACCTTTGCCGTTCAGTTTACCCCTTTAGAAACAAATCAAGCCAATGTAAATTTTTCAAAAAACGGCATTGATCAAATTGAATTTTTTATTTCGACAAACCCAGGCGAACCCTTAAAGCCCTTAACAAAAACGGCCTCTGGAGGGGAACTTTCAAGAATCATGCTAGCCCTAAAAACGATATTTTCCAACCAGCAAGGAATCACATCCATTATTTTTGACGAAGTTGACACAGGAGTTAGCGGTCGTGTTGCTCAAGCCATGGCAGAGAAAATTCAACAACTATCCATCACTTCGCAAGTTTTTTGCATCACCCATTTACCACAAGTTGCCGCAATTGCAGATAGCCATCTCTATATTTCAAAAGAAATCACAAATGACAATCGGACCGTCACACATGTTACGAAATTGTCTGAAAATGAAAAAGTAAAAGAAGTGGCAAGAATGATCTCTGGAGTAGAAATGACAAAATTAACGAAACAGCATGCAAAAGAATTAATTAAGCTTGCATCGAAAAATAAATCGTCATCTTGAAAAGCTATCCAATAGTGGAATAGCTTTTCTTTGCCTTATTGTTATAATATTTAAGCCCAAGGTTAAATATAAGAATGCAGCCATGATGCATGTAGCCATAATGGAGGTGTGGATAAGGAGCGAGGAGAGTGAAGGGTTTGAAAATAGATAACATAAGAAAGATGATCGGTTTAGTTCTCCTTTGTTTCTTGATTAGTATCGGGTTTCTAAAACCGGTTCAACAATATTTAAACGTACCGAACGAAATTCATTTATTTGAGAATGACGAAGTTGTGATCACGGATATACCTGCTCAATCAAGCGTTTCTAAAAACAACGAAGCGATTTTTTCGTTTAAAGATTCTACAGAAGATTCTTTAACCTTGGAAGGCGACGATGCAGGGAGTGATTCCATAACAGTCAGCGCAGGAAACTTTCCCGTAAAAAAAGTCGATGTAAACGTACTTCCTGATTTTCGTGTGATACCCGGCGGACAATCGGTCGGGGTTAAATTAAACACATATGGGGTGTTGGTGGTAGGCCACCATCTTATTAATACGAAGCAAGGAGAAACATCGCCAGGCGAAAATGCTGGCATTAAAGTGGGAGATGTCATAACAGAAATTAATGGCGAAGAAGTGAAGCATATGGCTGATCTCGCCCCTTATATTGAAAAAGCCGGCAAAACTGGAGAAGAGCTGAACTTTACAGTTTTGCGTGACAATAAAAAATTTGAAAAAACGGTAAAGCCTGTAAAAGACAGCAATGAGAAATCGTACCGGATCGGATTATATATTCGTGACTCAGCCGCCGGAGTTGGCACATTAACATTTTACCACCCGGAATCGAGTAAATACGGAGCGCTTGGCCATGTCATTTCAGATATGGACACAAAGAAACCCATTATTGTAAATAATGGCCAAATTCTTAGTTCATCTGTCAATTCAATTGAAAAAAGCAGCAATGGCCATCCAGGGGAAAAGTTGGCTCAATTTACAAACGAAAAGCCACTTGGAACAATTACGACAAACAGCCCTTTCGGTATTTTTGGCAAATTAAATCACTCACTAAAAAACAATATTTACGATAAACCCATACCAATTGCGTTATCAAGCGAAGTGAAAGAAGGCCCAGCGAAAATTTTGACTGTCCTTGAGGGGGACAAAGTGGAAGCTTTTGATATTGAAATCATAAGCTCTGTAGAACAAAAATTCCCCGCAACCAAGGGAATGGTTGTAAAAATGACAGATCCTAGGCTCGTTGAAAAAACCGGGGGAATTGTCCAAGGAATGAGCGGAAGCCCAATCATTCAGAACGATAAATTGGTCGGTGCTGTCACACACGTATTCGTGAACGATTCAACAAGTGGATACGGAGTTCATATTGAATGGATGCTAAAAGAAGCTGGAATCGATATTTATAAGAAGGAAAGCAAAGAAAAGCGGGTGGCGAGCTAAGCTCCCGCCCTTTTTCTTGCCCAAAAATCGACAGACAAGTGGCAAATGAAGTCGAAAAATATAGAAAAATAAAGTCAATTTAAGATTTTATGGATAAAATTACATGTTATAATGAAAAAAGGAAAAAAGAAGAAACCATTATGAATATTTTTATCGATGGGACTTGAAAACTGAGGAGGAATTGTCGTTGTTAAAAACAAAAGTAGGTATCGCAGATGATAATCGGGAAGTCGTTCATCTTATAAACGAATACTTAGGTGCCCAAGATGACATGGAAGTAGTTGGAACCGCTCATAATGGCCTTGAGTGTATCCAAATGATTAACGAGAAGAGGCCCGACGTGCTATTGCTTGATATTATTATGCCTCATATGGATGGGTTAGCTGTTCTTGAAGAAATACGTAAAGGTAGCGCACACCCAAATGTCATTATGTTAACCGCTTTTGGCCAAGAAGATGTAACAAAAAAATCAGTTGAACTCGGTGCAGCATACTTTATTTTAAAACCTTTTGATATGGAAAATTTAGTAAACACAATTCGCCAAATAAACGGGAAGAAACCTGAATTTATTCAAAGTTCTGCACCTGTCCAGCTGCAAAAAGAATCAAAAGTGAAAAATCTTGATGCAAGTATAACAAATATTATTCATGAAATAGGCGTTCCTGCGCATATCAAGGGATATATGTATTTAAGAGAAGCCATTTCGATGGTTTATCATGATATTGATTTGTTAGGGTCTATTACAAAAGTTCTTTATCCCGATATCGCAAAAAAATATAAAACAACTTCCAGCCGTGTTGAGCGGGCGATTCGCCACGCGATAGAAGTTGCCTGGAGCCGGGGGAATATTGACTCAATCTCTTCATTATTTGGCTACACCGTCTCAATGTCCAAAGCAAAGCCGACAAATTCTGAGTTCATCGCCATGGTCGCGGACAAATTAAGAATCGAACATAATATTCCTTCTGTCATTTCGAATAGCAAGTGACATCCTCTCTCCTTTGAAATGAAGGGCGTTCTCGCCTAATGATCGTAAAAATTAAAGGTGCTCTTGACTGTTGAAGCTATTCAACAATCAAGAGCATTTTATTTATTATCGTTTTTTGAGAAGCGGGGTTGAAGCTTGTTTCTTTTTCGATCTCGATAAAAAATAAAACTTCCAATGAAAAAAAGCCCAACGATGAAGGCAAGGAAACCAATTAAAAATTGCAGCCAAAGAACTGGATAAGGTGAATTTAATATTCCAAACAACGTATCTCTCATTTGTTTAATTCCATAGACACCAAGCAAAACAGGAGAAACAACAATTAATAAAGCCAAAAGCCTTTGCATACATGTATCCACCCTTTATTAAAATCCTGTGCGGCTACTCGAAAGGGCTCGAATATGTACCGCTTTCTTTTTAAAGTATAACCGAAGGCTCGTACATTTGCCATTACTGCGCTCCGAAAGGTATGATAGTAACGGTAAATATTATTGAAGGCATATGATATAGCATAACAAACAGCGAGAAAAACGCCACATCCTTATTTTAATGAACAATGCTGATTAATTGGTCTTTAGCAGCGCGGTTTTGCCTGAAGAGAACCTAAGAAAAAACCATTTTTGTAAGAGGAGGCATGGAAATGGCTATTTTTGATCAGATGAAAAATGATGATTATGAACAAATCGTGTTTTGCCAAGATAAAAATTCTGGTTTAAAAGCAATTATTGCGATTCATGATACGACACTTGGCCCTGCACTTGGCGGAACGAGGATGTGGGAGTATGATTCGGAAGAGCAAGCTTTGGAGGATGCCTTAAGGCTTGCGAAAGGAATGACATATAAAAACGCGGCGGCAGGCCTTAATTATGGCGGCGGAAAAACGGTGATTATCGGAAATCCAAACAAGGATAAGAGTGAAGAAATGTTTCGAGCCTTTGGCCGTTTTGTACAAAGTTTGAATGGACGATACATCACGGCGGAAGATGTCGGCACGACGGTAGAAGACATGGACATCATTCACGAAGAGACTGACTTTGTTACAGGGATTTCACCTGCATTCGGTTCATCAGGCAATCCTGCTCCGGTTACGGCTTACGGCGTCTATAAAGGAATGAAAGCAGCCGCTGAGGAAGCATTCGGGACAGATTGTCTGAAAGGGAAAACAATTGCCGTACAAGGAGTTGGAAATGTCGCCTATCATTTATGCAACTATTTGCATGAAGAGGGCGCTGAACTAATCGTGACAGATATAAAAAAATCGTCGGTTGAACGGGCGGTTCGGGATTTTAACGCAAAAGCGGTCGATACGGACGAAATTTATTCGGTTCAATGTGATATTTTCTCTCCATGTGCGCTTGGCTCTGTTGTAAATGACAAGACAATTTCCCAATTTAAAGCGAAAGTGATTGCCGGATCTGCAAACAATCAGCTAAAAGAATCACGCCATGGCGATATCATTCATGAAATGGGGATCATCTACGCCCCGGACTATGTAATCAATGCCGGCGGGGTAATTAATGTCGCAGATGAATTGATCGGTTATAATAGGGAACGTGCGATGAAAAAAGTTGAATCAATTTATGATAATATAAAAAAGGTGATTGACATCTCAAAACGGGATCAGATTCCGACCTATCGAGCTGCTGATCGATTGGCAGAGGAACGAATCGAAAAAATAAAAAATTCCCGTACGCAATTTTTGTTAAGGGAGAAGCATATATTAAGACGTAAAAACTTATAAGTTCGCTCAAAACGTCCGCTCGCAGGATGTGCATGAGTGCCACGTTTCCACTGGACGTAGGGAATTTAGGCGTTGTACCTTAATCCGCAGTCAGCCATCCTGTGCAAGAGCCAGGATGGCGACTTTGGCCACAGGACGCAGCCTGTTTAGTTGAATTTGAACGCTTTTTTCCTTTTTTGAACTTTACCATTACTTTAAAGAGGTTTTTTGGAATTGAAAGGACGTATGAAATGGCTAACGATTATGATCTTGTCATCTTAGGAGGGGGAATGGGCGGCTATGTTGCAGCCATTCGCGCCGCCCAGTTGAATTTAAAAACAGCAATTGTTGAAAAAGATAAATTGGGAGGCACTTGCCTCCATCGCGGGTGCATTCCGAGCAAGTCCCTTTTAAAAAGCGCAGAAGTTTACAAAACTGTAAAAAACGCCATGGATTTCGGAATCTCGACTAATCATGCAACACTGGACTTTTCCAAAGTCCAAACGAGAAAAAAAACAATTGTCGAGAGGTTGTACAAAGGGATTCAATCCTTAATGAATAAAGGAAAAATAGACGTTTATGAAGGAACAGGAAGATTGTTGGGCCCTTCGATTTTTTCTCCGCTTGCTGGCGCTGTTTCAATCGAAATGAATAATGGGGCAGAGAATCAAATCCTTGCTCCGAAAAATCTTATCATTGCAACAGGCTCATGCCCCAGGCAGCTTAAGGAAATTCCTTATGACAATCAACATATTCTTTCGTCTGATGACGCGTTAGAACTTGAGTCGCTACCCGCATCAATTACAATTATTGGCGGAGGAGCCATCGGTATCGAATGGGCTTCGATGCTTACTGATTTTGGGGTGAAGGTTACCATTTTAGAGTACGCTGAACAACTATTGCCAACCGAGGATAAGGAAATAAGTAATGAAATTTCGCTTCAGTTGAAAAAAAGAGATGTGCAGATTGTTACAGATGCAAACATTTTATCGTATTCAATCGAAGAAAATGATAGCGTAAAGATTCAAGTCACTTGTAATGGGGAACAAAAAGAATATGTTTCCGAAAAGGTGCTCGTTTGCGTTGGACGGGAAGCAGTCATTAATGATATTGGGTTAGAAAATACGGAAATCGAAATTGATGCTCATTACATAAAAACAAACGAAAATTATCAGACGGCGGAATCGCATATTTATGCGGTTGGAGATTGCATTGGCGGCCTTCAATTAGCGCACGTCGCTTCAAAAGAAGGGATCACAGCTGTCGAACATATAGCAGGTCTTAAACCTGACAAGGTGAACTACGAAGACATTCCAAGATGCGTTTATTCGAGCCCGGAAATTGCCAGTGTCGGGCTGACTGAAAAAGAATCAAAAGCAAAAGGTTACCATATAAAGACCGGGAAGTTCCCATTCCACGCAAATGGGAAAGCGCTCATTCACGGTGAAAAGAATGGTTTTGTCAAATTCGTTGTCGATGCGGAGACAAACGACTTGCTTGGTGTCCATATGATTGGCCATCAAGTAACCGAGCTAATCTCGGAAACGGGGTTGGCAAAGGTTCTTGATGCAACACCTTGGGAAATTTCACAAACGGTTCATCCGCATCCGTCATTGTCTGAGATCATTTTTGAATCGGCTTTATCTGTTGATGGATTACAGCTGCATAGTGAAAGGGGGCTACAAAATGTCCAATAATTACCATGAATCACTTGGCTTAACGGATCAAGATGTTTTGAACATGTATGAAACGATGCTTCTTTCAAGAAGAATTGATGAAAGAATGTGGCTGCTGAACCGTGCTGGGAAAATCCCTTTTGTCGTCTCTTGCCAGGGACAGGAAGCGGCACAGGTTGGCGCCGCATTTGCACTAGATCGGGAGAAGGACTATGCATTGCCATATTACCGGGATGTAGGCGTCGCTTTGGCGTTTGGAATGACTGCAAAAGAGCTTATGCTGTCTGCATTTGCCAAGGGAGAAGATCCGAATTCCGGCGGGAGGCAAATGCCTGGACATTTCGGACAAAAGCGGAACCGTATTGTCACCGGGTCATCTCCAGTAACAACACAAGTGCCGCATGCGGTTGGGATCGCGCTTGCTGGAAAAATGGAGGGCAAGTCTTTTATCACATTCGTGTCTTTTGGGGAAGGTTCTTCCAACCAGGGAGATTTCCATGAAGGCGCCAACTTTGCGGGCGTTCATAAGCTGCCGGTTATTTTCTTTTGTGAAAATAATCAATATGCCATTTCAGTTCCCGCCTCTAAACAGCTCGCTTGCGAGAAAGTTTCCGATCGTGCGATTGGCTATGGAATGCCGGGTTTTACTGTTGATGGAAATGATCCTTTAGCTGTTTATGAAGCAGTAAAACGTGCAGCCGAAAGGGCAAGGAAAGGCGAGGGGCCAACTTTAATAGAAGCAATGACAACCCGTTTAACAGCCCATTCCAGTGATGACGATCATCGAATCTATCGAAGTGAGCAAGAGTTAGAGGAAGATCGAAAGAATGATCCAATCATTCGATTTTCAGACTATTTGAAGCAATCGAATGTATTAACGGACAAGCTTGAAAAAGAATTAGAAGAGCGAATTGGACATCTTATCGATGAAGCAACAGAATACGCGGAAAAAGCGCCATTCGCTGAACCCGAATCAGCTTTAAAACATGTTTATGCGGAATAGGGGGAAAATGGATGCCTGTCATATCATACATTGAAGCAGTGACACAAGCACTGGACGAAGAAATGGAACAGGATAAAAAGGTTTTTGTTTTAGGCGAAGACGTCGGTGTAAAAGGCGGCGTTTTTCGTGCGACAGATGGCCTTTACAAAAAATATGGAAAAGAAAGAGTGATTGACACGCCTTTGGCAGAATCAGCGATTGTGGGCGTCGGTGTAGGCGCAGCAATGTACGGTATGCGGCCCGTCGCTGAAATCCAGTTTGTCGATTTTATTCTGCCTGCGGTTAATCAAATTGTTTCAGAGGCAGCAAAAGTTAGATACCGTTCGAACAATGATTGGAGTTGTCCAATTACCATTCGTGCGCCGTATGGCGGCGGAGTGAACGGCGCATTATATCATTCCCAATCGATCGAGGCGCTATTTGCAAACGTTCCGGGTCTAAAAGTTGTCATGCCGTCAACACCGTATGACGTAAAAGGATTGCTGAAATCAGCAATCAGGGATGAGGATCCTGTTTTATTTTTTGAACATAAGCGGGCTTACCGCCTGATTAAAGGTGAAGTGCCTGAAGAAGAATACACATTACCAATTGGAAAAGCCGATGTAAAACGTGAAGGCGAGGATGTTACCGTTATTACATATGGGCTGGCCGTACATTTTGCTTTGCAGGCAGCGGAAAACTTGAAAAAAGAAGGGATTTCTGTTCATCTGCTTGATTTGCGCACGGTCTATCCGCTTGATAAAGAAGCAATTATTCAAGCAGCATCAAAAACAGGCAAGATTCTTTTAATTACTGAGGCGAATAAAGAAGGCAGTATCATGAGCGAAGTATCTGCCATTATTGCCGAAAATTGCTTGTTTGACTTGGATGCGCCGGTTCAGCGCCTTGCCGGTCCTGACGTACCCGCTATGCCCTATGCAGCACCGCTTGAAAAATTTTTTATGATAAACCCAATAAAGATAGAAAATGCCTTGCGTCAATTAGCAGAGTTTTAATTGGAATGGGGGGTTCAAAAAGGAGGGCAACGAGAGGCAAGAAGGTCGAGGAAGCGTAGCTCTGAGCACCGCATCGTATGTTTGTTTGTAGGATACGTGAGGAGCGGAAGAGCAAGCTGACAAAGAGATTCGCCGCCTCTTAAGGAAGTTCGACTAAAGGCATCACGTCCTGTGATAACGTCGAACTGACTTGCATCCTGTAAGTCTCCAGACTTTTTGAACATCCTCATTAGGATTTGGAGGAGGTCAAGGAGTGAAAACCAAAAAGGTGATCATGCCCCAGCTAGGTGAGAGTGTTACAGAAGGTACGATTAATAATTGGTTTGTAAAAGAAGGGGAAACCGTAAAGAAATACGATCCCCTCGCTGAAGTGCTAACTGATAAAGTCACTGCCGAAATACCGGCTTTATTTTCTGGAAAGATAACGCAAATTATTGCAAATGAGGGTGAGACCATCCCTGTCGGCGAATTAATTTGTTACATAGAAGTAGAAGATTTTGAAGCGGATGGTCCGAATTTGAAGGATGCGAGAAGTATGAAGGAAGAAGATAAATCTCAACCTGCCACACAAGAACCTATGTTAAACATTGAAAACAAACGCCGTTATTCTCCTGCTGTTTTAACATTAGCGCAAGAGCACGGAATCGATCTTAATAAGCTAAATGGAACCGGGAAAGGCGGCAGGATTACGAGAAAAGATGTTCAAAAGGTGATTGGCAGCGGAAAGCAAATCATTGAAAAGCCTGATGAAGCTGCCATACCTGAAAAGGAGAGGGTTGTTGAAATACAACCCGCAGCTGGCGATATTGAAATCCCACTAACCGGCATCCGTAAAACGATTGCCGCCAACACGGTTAGGAGCGTGCAGGAAATACCGCACGGCTGGATGATGGTTGAAGCAGACGTTACTGATCTTGTCGCTTACCGTGACAGCATCAAAGAGGATTTTAAGCGAAAAGAAGGTTTCAATTTAACATATTTCGCTTTCTTTGTTAAAGCGGTTGTTGAAAGTTTAAAGCAATTTCCAGAACTTAATGCGACATGGGGAAAAGATAAAATTATTCAGAAAAAAGATATTAATATTTCCATCGCTGTAGCGTCTGGCAATGTTCTCTTTACGCCTGTCATTAAGCATGCGGATGAAAAAAGCATTAAAGGGATTGCAAAAGAAATTGTTGAACTTGCAACGAAAGCACGAAACGGTAAATTAACGAGGGAAGATGTGGAAGGCGGTACGTTTACAGTAAACAACACTGGTGTGTTTGGTTCCGTTCAATCCATGGGTATCATTAACCACCCGCAAGCTGCAATATTGCAAGTCGAATCGATCGTTAAGCGTCCGGTTGTCATGGACAATGGCATGATGGGCCCTAGAGATATCATTAATCTTTGCTTATCTCTCGATCACCGTGTGTTGGATGGGCTTGTCTGTGGGCGCTTCCTTGCAGCAGTTAAAGAAAAAGTAGAAGCGATGAATGCTTCGAATATTTCACTTTATTAAACCATTACGTTTAAGCGTAGTGGTTTTTTTGTCTTGACATACTTTTCTGTAAATGGGAAAATCTTAAATGTAAACCTAACCAATAAAAAGGTTAACATTTATTTTAAAAGGAGGAGGCGCATGTCACATCATCAAACCTTACTTGATATCAGCAAAAAACATCTTTGGCTACCGTTTACGCAGATGAAAGATTATGAAGAAAATCCATTAATTATTGAAAGCGGGGAGGGCATCAAAGTAAAAGATACGGAAGGAAATGAATATTATGATGGCTTTTCTTCCGTATGGCTGAATGTTCACGGACATCGAAAAGAAGAATTAAATCATGCAATAAAAGAACAGTTAAACAAAATCGCCCATTCAACATTGTTGGGGATGACAAATATTCCGGCTACAGAGCTTTCAGAAAAAATCATTCAAATTGCTCCTAAAGGACTGAGCCGAGTCTTTTATTCAGACAGCGGCGCGACGGCAGTTGAAATCGCGATCAAAATGGCTTTTCAATATTGGCAAAATATTGGAAAGAGCGGCAAGCAAAAGATCATTTCATTAGAAAATGGTTATCACGGGGACACAATTGGAGCAATTAGCGTTGGTTCCGTTGAACTCTTTCATAAAATCTACAAACCGCTCATGTTTCACAGTTTTAAAACACCGTATCCGTATGTTTACCGCCACGAAAGCGGGGACCCAGACATATGCCGCGAAGAGTGTTTGGAAAATTTAAAATCATTGCTCCAGAACCACCACCATGAATGCGCAGGGCTCATTGTTGAACCGATGATGCAAGGGGCTGGCGGTATGATCTCCATGCCGAAAGGTTTTCTTTCTAAAGTTAGGCAACTATGCAGTGAATATAACGTACTTCTCATATGTGACGAGGTGGCAACCGGATTCGGCAGAACCGGGAAAATGTTTGCTTGCAATCATGAAGAAGTGACTCCGGATATTATGACTATCGGAAAAGGATTGACAGGCGGGTATTTACCGGTTGCGGCAACCTTGACTTCAGAGGAGATTTACCAAGCCTTTTATGCAGACTATCATGAAATGAAAACATTTTTTCACGGGCATTCCTATACCGGGAACCAGCTTGGATGTGCCGTTGCATTGGAGAATTTAAAGTTATTCGAAAAAGATAAAATTGTTGAATCTGTTGCAGAAAAATCAACCTTTGTCAGTGAACGCTTACATGAGCTTAAAGAGTTAGAGCATGTTGGAGATATACGCCAGATCGGGTTTATGGCAGGAATTGAGCTAGTTGCGGACAAGCGAACGAAGCAACCGTTTGAAGCTGCGGAACGAATGGGGTACCATGTCACTTTAAAAATGCGAGAGCATGGCATGTTAAGCCGGCCAATGGGAGACGTGCTTGTTTTTATGCCGCCGCTTGTATCGCAAAAACAAGATTTACAGGCGATGATTGACATTATGAAAGCATCAATTGAAGAAGTTACGATGAAGGATGAAGTCGTTTTATGAACAGCTATCATTTTTACCATAATGAACTACAGAGATTACGGGATCATCACATCTATCGTGAAATGCGGACAATTGAATCATTGGATGGCGCTGTTACAGTCATTGACGGCAAAGAAATCATCCAGTTCGCAAGCAACAACTATTTAGGGTTTGCAACACATCCTAGGTTAATAGCTGCTTCCATAGCTGCAACACGTGATTTTGGGACTGGCAGCGGCGGTTCCCGGCTTATCACAGGGAATTTTCGGTTGCATGAACAGCTGGAGAAGAAGATCGCAACGTTTAAAGGCACTGAGAAGGCACTTTTATTCAGCAGCGGCTATCTTGCAAACGTTGGGGCGGTTTCTGCTTTGCTGGATGAAGGCGATGTTATTTTCAGCGATGAACTTAACCATGCAAGCATTATTGATGGTTGCCGATTAAGCAAAGCAAAAACAGTTATTTACAAACATTTGCAAACGAATGACCTGGAAGAAAAAATGCGAAAGTTTTCAGGCCGCAAAAAGCTAATCGTGACAGATGGTGTTTTTAGCATGGATGGCGATATTGCCCCGCTTCCCGAAATCACCCGTTTGGCTAAAAAATACGATGCGATGGTGATGGTTGATGATGCACACGCCACAGGAGTTATCGGCAAAGGAACAGCAGAATATTACGGATTGGAAAATAAAGTTGATCTCACAATCGGCACATTAAGCAAAGCAATTGGAACCGAAGGCGGCTTCGCAGCAGGAAGCGAAACATTGATCGATTATTTGAAGAACAAATCGCGTCCATTTATCTTCCAAACGTCTCTATCACCCGGAGTGATTGCGGCGGCTTCAGAAGCTTTTCGTCTTTTGGAAGAAGAGCCGCATCATGTAAAAAAGCTTTTAAACAATGCTGCATTTGTCCGCAATGAATTGGTGCGCATGGGGTTTAAAGTGATAGAAGGAAATACGCCAATCGTTGCCGTTTTAATCGGTGAAGAAGAAAAGGCGCTACTGTTTGCAGAAAAACTTTATGAATGCGGAATTTACGCGCCTGCCATTCGAACGCCAACCGTTCCAAAGGGGAAAAGCCGAATCCGAATCACACTTATGGCGACCCATCAACAAGAACAAATAGACCATTTATTAAACGCTTTTCTCCATGCAGGAAAAGAACTTGGGGTATTGCCTTCGTTCGCGTCATCACTTACAGGAGGTGTTAGCGATTCGCGGTTTTTTTGTTACGGGCACTGATACAGAAATCGGAAAAACATTTGTTACTGCCGGGTTGGCTGCCGCTTTGAAAGAAAATGGACTTGATCTCGGAGTATGGAAGCCGATGATGAGTGGAACGAAAAGAGAAGATCCGACAAGTGATGCGTTTCTATTGAAATCTTTTGCAGAAGATCCGAACCCCCTTGAATGGATTAACCCTTTTCAATTTGATGAACCGTTAGCCCCTTATACGGCGGCGAAGAGAGAAAACCGAATAATCACGAAAGAAATGCTGCTTGATAAATGGAATAAAGTAAATGGAACCCATGACTTCTTTTTGGTCGAAGGAGCCGGGGGCTTTGCCGTTCCATTCTCGGAATCATTTCTTGCAAGTGAGCTTGCGAAAGAGCTTCAGCTGCCATTATTAATTGTTGCCAGGCCATCTTTAGGGACAGTCAACCACACGCTGTTAACGATTTTTTATGCGAGGCAGTTGTCAATCCCGATCGCCGGCGTCATTATCAATGGCGTAAAGGATAACGAATTAGGAATTGCCGAACAAACAAATCCGGGATTAATTGAGGAAGTTTCAAACGTTCCGGTGCTAGGAACGATTCCATTTCTCGCAAATAAAAGCCGGAAAGAAATTTGCGAGGCCATTCAAAACAATATTGACATCGAACGATTGCTAAAAATGTAAAGGGGGAATGAAAAGTATGACAACAACAAAAGTAAACACAATTCAAAAATGGGAAGAATTTGCAGACAAAGCATTAAATGGGGAAATTTTAACGGAAGAAGAAGCGCTGCGGATTTTAAATGCCCCAGATGAAGACCTGTTGCAAATCCTTCATGCGGCTTATCGTGTCCGTAAACATTATTACGGAAACAAAGTAAAATTAAACATGATTATTAACGCAAAGAGCGGATTATGCCCTGAGGATTGCGGATATTGTTCCCAATCGATGACAGCGAACACACCTGTTGAAAAATACAGGCTTCTTGAAAAAGATGTTCTCGTACAAGGTGCAAAAGAAGCAATGCAAAGGAAAGCAGGCACGTACTGTATTGTCATGAGCGGGCGGGGCGCATCAAGCCGTGAAATTGATCAAGTCGTTGATGCTGTCAAAGAGATTAAATCGGAAATGCCGCTTAAAATTTGTGCGTGTCTCGGCATTTTGCCACAAGACAAAGTTGATCGCTTGAAAGAAGCAGGGGTTGATCGGTATAACCACAATTTGAATACGAGCAGAAGCCACCATGCGAATATTACGACAACCCATACATATGATGACAGGGTCAATACAGTTGAGAATGTGAAAAGCGCCGGGATTTCACCTTGTTCCGGGTGTATTATTGGAATGGGTGAAACTAAAAACGAAGTGTACGAAATGGCGCTTGAACTTCGAAAATTGGATGCTGATTCTATCCCGGTAAATTTTTTGCATGCGATACCGGGGACAAAGCTTGAAGGGATGGATGAATTAACACCTTCCTATTGCCTTAAAGTACTGGCCCTTTTCCGCTTTATGAACCCATCGAAAGAAATTCGCATCTCAGGAGGCCGAGAAGTGAATCTTCGCTCATTGCAGGCAATGGGGTTATACGCGGCAAATTCAATTTTCGTTGGGGATTATTTAACGACAGAAGGTCAGCAATACTCGTCAGATCATCAAATGATTGAAGACTTAGGCTTTGAAATTGAGGAATGCGCTCTTTGATGTAAGTGCTTTAAGTTGAATTCCTTCCTAGTCCCTTGATAAAATAAAACTATCATCAAAAGGAAGGATGAAATGAATGGACTTTAATTTATTTATGAAAGATATTGTTGATCAAGCACGCAGGGAAATGCGCGATTCAGGCTATACTGAATTAACGACTCCAGAAGAAGTCGATGAGGCAATGAAAAAGCAAGGAACAACGCTCGTTATGGTGAATTCAACTTGCGGCTGTGCCGGCGGAGTTGCTCGCCCGGCTGCCTATTATGCGCTTAAAAACGACAAAAAGCCTGACCATCTTGTAACCGTGTTCGCTGGACAGGATAGAGAAGCAACAGAGCAAGCGCGTACTTACTTTACGGGCTATCCTCCTTCATCTCCATCATTCGCTTTAATGAAAGATGGAAAAATCGTTGAAATGATTGCCCGTAATGATATCGAATCTTTTGACACAGAAGATGTTGTAAAAAAATTGCAAGACGCTTTTAATCAACATTGCTAAAAAGAAAAACGCTATCGCGCCTTTCTTAGAGGTGAGAGATTAGAGGTTGGATTTAATTTAATTGGCGAACGGCCAATTTATACCTTTGTATATAAAAATAGCTCAAGCTGTTGGAAAAACAACAACGCTTGGGCTTTTTTTATGCTCAATTTCAAAAAAATAATTCATAAAGATGTTTTTTATTCATTTCAGTGGGGAAAGATAGAAGCAAGTTAAGTAACCAAATTTATGTGCAATTTAAATGGTTTAGGAGGGATCTGATTGGCTGAAGAAAGAAAGAAAAACTTATCAAGGCGTGATTTTCTGAAAACGTCTGGTATTGCTACAGGGACTTTGCTTGGCGGTGGTTTAATCGGTGGTTTAGTAGGCTATAACGTCAAAAGGACAAATGTAGCGGAACCCGAAACGAAGACAGAAGCCCAAAAGACTGAAACCTTTAAGGGCAGGATGTTCTTTACAAACAACAAAGACTTTAACACACTCTCACAGGCGACTGAGCGGATTTTTCCCAAGGATGATCTTGGTCCCGGTGCGATTGATCTTGGTGTACCTTATTTCATTGATAATCAACTCGCTGGAAACTATGGAAATAACACGAAAGAATACATGCAAGGGCCATTTTTTGCCGGTGAGGCGACACAAGGCTATCAAAGCCGCTTGACAAGAGCTGAAATCTTTTCTCAAGGCATCGCCAAATTGAATGAAGAAGCAACGAAAAGGTTTAAGAAAAGTTTCTCTGAACTCGAAGGCAACCAAATGGATGAAATTTTGACAGATTTTCAAAAGGATAAAATTAAAATGACTGCCGTTTCCTCTGCATTCTTTTTTAGATTGCTGCGACAAGCAACATTGGAGGGAGCTTATGCTGATCCAATTTACAACGGAAACAACAATATGGATGCTTGGCGCATGAAAGGATTCCCAGGGCATCAAGCTTCTTATATCAACGTAATAGAGAATAAAGAATTTCAAAAAATTGATCCAAAATCAGTTTCGAGTATGATGCACTGAAAGGAGTAATGGATTTGGCTAAAACTTTGGATAAAGTAGATGTCGTAACAGTTGGAGTGGGATGGACAGGTGGCATTATTGCTGCCGAATGTGCCAAAGCAGGATTGAAAGTGCTTGGGCTGGAACGGGGGAAAGAAAGAGGGACGGAAGACTACTTAATGGTTCACGATGAATTCCGTTATGCTATTCGGTACGAACTTATGCAGGATTTATCAAAAGAAACGATTACATTTCGCAATAACCGAAAACAGAGAGCACTGCCCATGCGGCAAATGGGCTCCTTTTTATTAGGCGAAAATTTAGGTGGATCGGGTACACACTGGAATGGACATACGTGGCGTTTCTTGCCATATGATTTTGAAATTAAATCAATGACTGAAAAAAAATATGGAAAAGATAAAATTCCAAAAGATTATTTTGTCCGGGATTGGGGCATTACATACGACGAATTAGAGCCTTATTTTGATAAATTTGAAAAAACAGCTGGCATTTCCGGGGATGGGAAAAATCCGTTTGAAGGGAAACGGTCAAGTGATTATCCTACACCCCCGATGAAAAAAACACCTATCCTTAAAAAATTTGAGGAGGCAACAACGAATCTGGGATATCATCCGTTTATGCTTCCATCTGCAAATTTATCGGAAAAATATAAAAACCCGGACGGTGAAACAATCAACGCTTGCCAATATTGCGGTTTTTGTGAGAGGTTCGGCTGTGAGTATGGCGCGAAAACATCTCCGGAAATCACTGTTATTCCAACGGCAAGGAAAACAGGGAATTACGATATCCGTTTTCATGCCAATGTCACCGAGGTTCTGAAAAAAGGCGATAAAGTGACAGGGGTAAAGTTTATTGATCGGGTTTCTGGGGAAGAGTTTATCCAACCGGCTGATGTCGTTGTTTTAACTAGCTATGTGATGAATAATGCCAAGCTCTTAATGGTTTCGGGCATAGGAGAACAATACGATCCTGAAACAGGGCGCGGAACACTCGGCAAAAATTATTGCTATCAAATCTTGCCTGGTGCGACAGGATTTTTTGATGAACAAATGAACGTATTCATGGGAGCTGGCTCATTAGGCATGACGATTGACGATTTTAATGGGGATAATTTCGACCATAGTGACCTTGATTTTATCCATGGTGCGAGTCTTTCTTTAACTCAAACAGGGGCAAGGCCCATTCAAACGAATCCGGTACCGCCAGACACGCCAACATGGGGAGCTGAATTCAAAAAAGCTTCCATACACAATTATACACGCACTTTGAATGTCAGCGGCCAAGGTGCATCTATGCCGCATAAGGAAAATTACTTATCGCTTGACAGCAACTATAAAGATGCATACGGAGTGCCTTTGTTGCAAATGACGTATAATTTCACCGATCAAGATAAAGCGCTCCACAAATATTTAACTTCAAAAACAGAAGAAATTATGAAAGAAATGGGAGCAAAAACAGTCGTTCCTGGAAATCCATTGACAGATTACGATATCGTTCCTTATCAGACAACACATAATGTAGGTGGAACGACGATGGGTTCAGAGCCGGATACAAGTGTTGTGAACAATTATTTACAGCATTGGGATGCTGAAAATTTATTTGTTGTCGGCGCAGGAAATTTTCCTCATAACAGTGGTTATAATCCAACTGGAACGGTTGGCGCTTTGGCATATCGCTGTGCAGAGGGGATTATCAAATATAGCAAAAATGGAGGTTCTCTCGTTTGAGAAAAAACGGTCACGCGTTTTTCTTAGAGGAGAAAGGTTGGAGGTTAGACTTGATTAAATTGGCGAACTGCCAATTTATACTTTCCATATAAGAAGGAGGAAAAAAATGGGTTTTTCAACGATTGGCATTCCAGGTTTAATCATCATTCTTGTCATTGTACTTATTCTTTTCGGACCGAAAAAACTGCCGGAAATTGGCTCGGCAGTTGGAAAAACGTTGTTTGAATTTAAAAAATCAGCAAAAGATATTATGGAGGATAACGAGCCCCCTAAAAAAGAAGAGAAAAAACCAGACCCAGTACAGTAGGTGGTTGAATGGATCCGTACGAAGATCATAATCGAAAAGTCTTAAGCCCTTTGGATAAGCAATATGAAGAGAATAAGATAGTTGATTATGTTAAAGAAGAGGAAGAAAACAAAGAAGACGAAGGGACATTGGTTGAACATTTGACAGATTTACGGAAGCAGCTCATAAAGAGTGCTTTCGTATTTCTCTTCTTTTTTATAACCGTCTTTTCTACGATTAATATATGGTTCCCTTACATTACAAGAGGAAACGATCTTATTATTCTTGGCCCGCTTCAGGTTGTGAAATTTTATATGTCGATTTCACTCGCTTTGTCTCTTGGCTTATCATTGCCGTTTTTGGCCCATTTCATCTGGCAATTTGTAAAGCCGGGGCTCTATCCGAAAGAAGCGAAGTCTCTCGGATTATATGCCCCAATGATGCTAATTTTATTTATTATCGGGGTGGGCTTTGGCTATTTTGTCGTAAATCCCCTCAGTTACGATTTTTTATTGTCACTTGGCGCAATGAATTTCGATATTATGGTTTCCGCCGAAGAGTATGTGCGGTTTCTTATGATGACGACGATGCCGCTTGGGCTTTTATTTGAAATGCCTGTTATTGTAATGTTTTTAGCTTCGATTGATATGCTGACTGCAGAAACGATGAAGAAAGTCCGTAAATGGTCATACTTAGCGATTGCAATTATATCTGCCGTTATCACACCGCCTGATTTCATCAGCCAGCTGCTTGTTCTTATTCCAATGATTTTCTTATATGAAGGAAGCATTTACGTCATCAAAATCGTTGAGCGAAGAAAATCAAAAATGGAGTCGACTGCATCGATTTAAAGTGAAACTTTAGCGAAACTTAACGGGTGTTATGGGCAGACCCAAGCAGGGTATGAATAAATACCTTTATTTTCCCATAGGTAAACGAATGAAAGACCCTTCCGTTTGTCACCCTAAGAGGGAAGGGAGGAAACGAAAATGATGAAGGCATTGTCTTTTTTCCTAGCATTATCAGTAACTTTCATTTCGCCTATATGGCCTCTTGAACCGAATCCTCTTGTTGGGGATCCTTTTATTATTGTGAATAAAGCGACAAACAAGCTAGCATTTATCTCTAATGGGCGTATCCAATATATCAAGCCTGTTGCAACAGGAAAGGAAAAGACACTAACTCCTGAAGGAAAATTTACCATGATCGTAAAGGCTAAAGATCCCTATTACCGCAAATTAAACATACCGGGAGGGGCGGCAAACAATCCATTAGGCTCCAGATGGATCGGATTTGATGCATTACATACCGATGGGAGAACGTATGGCATCCACGGAACGAACGAACCTTCCTCAATCGGAAAATATATTAGCAATGGCTGTATACGGATGCACAACGAAGATGTTGAACGGTTGTATGACGAACTTCCATTAGGCACAAAAATCCTTGTTACTTCAAGCGATGAATCTTTTGCAGAATTGGCGAAGCAGCACGGTGCCATGAGTTCGAATAAACCTCTTGATTACCAGGAACCAGATAAAAGTAATAAATGAACATTGCCGGGGTCGATTTTACCTGAATAGTACCAAGGTAAATCGATCACCGTTACCGTTT
The DNA here is from genome assembly GCF_003097615.1 of Pueribacillus theae. Lineage (NCBI taxonomy): Bacteria > Bacillati > Bacillota > Bacilli > Caryophanales > Bacillaceae > Pueribacillus > Pueribacillus theae. Next base: position 62,976 of record NZ_QCZG01000002.1, on the reverse strand, counting down.
AATAGAACCTGTTTATAAAAACGAAATGCCTGTTAGCAAAGATGATAAAAGCAATGCTGCGATCATAATGTAAACAACGAGTTTTATAAATTTACGTGACATGTCGAAACCCCCATTCATATCCTAAAAACATTGTACTAAGAAGCAATATTTGTGACAAGGTGTTAAAATAAGAAAAGCGCTGACGTGTCTTTCTTGGATGTTAGAAGTGAGAGATAAGATTGGTTTAAATTTGCGAAAAGGCAAATTTATTTTTAGAAAAGAGAAACTTCTTTTGCCAATTATCGACAAGTCCTTTAAAATAATATTTGAAAATTGAAAAGAAATTGGAGGGGGAGAACCATACATGGAAGATAAAAAGCCTCACAAAATTGATCACATAGGAGTTGCAGTCAAATCGTTAGAACATGCGCTGCCGTTCTATGTAGACCATCTAAACATGGCGCTTGAAGGCATTGAAGAAGTGGAATCTGAAATGGTAAAAGTAGCGTTCTTAAGAGTAGGAGAATCCCGGATTGAATTATTGGAGCCGACAAGTGAAGAAAGCCCGGTCGCTAAATTTATTGAAAAACGGGGAGAAGGAATCCATCATATCGCATTAGGCGTCCATTCAATTAATGAGCGTATTAAAGATTTGAAAAATGATGGAATTCGCATGTTAAATGAGCAGGCGAAAATTGGAGCCGGCGGCGCAAAAATTGCTTTTATCCACCCGAAACCTGCATCGGGTGTGCTCTATGAACTGTGTGAAAAACGGGCAACGGGGGAAGATAAATAATGGATATGTTTGATAAAATTTATGATTTATATGATCGTAAAGCGGAGATTGAACGCGGAGGCGGAGATGACCGCATTGACAAACAGCATGAAAAGGGAAAATTAACGGCAAGAGAGCGAATCAACCTTCTTTTAGACGAAGGCACGTTTGTTGAATTAAACCCTTTTATTGAACATCGTTCCCAAGACTTTGGGATGGATAAAGTGAAAGCGCCGGGAGAAGGTGTCGTTACAGGCTACGGTAAAATAGAAGGACGTCCGGTTTACTTATTTGCCCAAGACTTTACAGTCTTCGGTGGCGCGTTGGGTGAGATGCACGCCCGGAAAATTGCCAATGTAATGGACCTTGCCGCACAAAACGGCGCGCCATTCATTGGGTTAAACGACTCTGGCGGAGCTAGAATTCAAGAAGGCGTCGTGTCACTAGATGGGTACGGGCATATTTTTTACCGCAATGCCATCTATTCCGGTGTTATTCCACAAATTTCCGTCATCATGGGCCCTTGTGCCGGAGGTGCAGTCTATTCACCAGCGATAACTGACTTCATTTTTATGGTTGAAAAAACGAGCCAAATGTTTATTACTGGCCCAAAAGTCATCGAAACAGTCACGGGTGAGAAAATTTCTTCCGAAGACTTAGGCGGCGCAAAAGTAAATAGCTCAAAAAGCGGAAACGCCCACTTTACTGGGAAAACGGAAGAAGAGGTTTTGCAGCAAGTCCGCAAGCTGATTTCCTACCTGCCTCAAAATAATAAAGAAAAACCACCGGTCATTGAATGTAATCAAGAAGATGATCATTACCGGGAAGAATTGGCGGAGATTGTTCCAATCGACTCGACACGGCCATACGATGTGAGAAAGGTTATTGAGGAAGTTGTCGATAAAGACTCGTTTAATGAAATACATAAAGATTTCGCAAAAAACATCGTAATCGGTCTAGCAAGAATCAATGGAAAAGTGGTTGGACTTGTGTGCAATCAGCCAAAAGTAATGGCTGGAGGCCTTGACATCGACTCATCCGACAAGGCTTCCCGCTTTATTCGCTTTTGTGACTGTTTCCAAATTCCAATCATTACATTTGAAGATGTCACAGGATTTTTTCCTGGAATTAAACAAGAGCACGGCGGAATTATTCGGCACGGGGCAAAAATTTTGTATGCTTATTCCGAAGCGACGGTCCCGAAAATTACAGTCATCTTACGCAAAGCATATGGCGGAGCATATGTTGCATTAAACAGTAAGGCGATTGGGGCTGATCTCGTTTTCTCATGGCCGAATGCGGAAATTGCCGTAATGGGCCCTGAAGGTGCTGCAAACATTATTTTTGCAAGGGAAATTATGAATAGTGAAAATCCCGAGCAAACGAGGGCAAAAAAATTGAAGAGTATCGGGAAAAATTTGCGAACCCTTATGTCGCAGCGTCAAGGGGAATGGTTGATGATGTGATTGACCCTAGAGAAACAAGAGTAAAGCTTGTTCAGGCACTCGACATGTTAAATAATAAGGAAGAATCAAGGCCTAAGAAAAGGCACGGAAATATTCCTTTATAATGCGTGTTCAAAAAGGAGGACAACGAGAGGCAAGAAGGTCGAGGAAGCGTAGCTCTGAGCAACGGAGCGTATGTTTGTAGGATACGTGAGTAGCGGAAGAGCAAGCTGACGAAGAGATTCACAGCCTATCGTTCCCGGACTTTTTGAAAAACCTCTTTTTAGGTGGTGTTTACATGATTAACCAAGAACGGCTCGTAAATGAATTTATCGAGCTAGTCAAGATTGATTCGGAAACGAAGCATGAAGCAACTATTGCGAAAGCGTTGAAAGAAAAATTCAGCGCGCTTGGTGTCGACGTCATAGAGGATGATAGTGCTAAAAAAACGGGCCATGGAGCCGGAAATTTGATTTGCACAATGAAGGGAACCCTTGACGCGGATCCAATCTATTTTACATCTCATATGGATACAGTCGTTCCAGGCAACGGGGTGAAACCTTCCATTAAAAATGGCTACATCGTAACGGATGGGACGACGATTTTAGGCGCTGACGACAAAACAGGACTCGCGTCAATGGTTGAAGCCATCAAAGTTCTGCAGGAGCAAAAGATCCCGCATGGCGACATTCAATTTATTATTACCGTCGGAGAGGAATCCGGGCTTGTAGGAGCAAAAGAGCTGGATTCTTCCCTGATCAAAGCAAAATACGGCTTTGCTTTGGACAGTGATGGAAAGGTTGGCGACATCATTACAGCAGCGCCAACGCAAGCTCAAATAAAAGTGATCGTGAAAGGCAAAACGGCTCACGCGGGTGTCGCGCCTGAAAAAGGCGTTTCAGCCATAACGATTGCATCAAAAGCCATTGCAAAGATGCCTCTCGGCCGTATTGATGAAGAAACAACAGCGAATATTGGCCGGTTTGAAGGCGGGACACAGACAAATATTGTATGCGATTATGTCGAAATTCAAGCAGAAGCGCGTTCCCTCGTTCCTGAGAAGATGGACTCCCAAGTTGCAAAAATGAGAACGGCATTTGAGGAAGCTGCGAATGAAATGGGGGGCAATGCCGAATTTCAATCCGAGGTTGTCTATCCCGGCTTCAAATTTGATGAAAATGATCACGTTGTGAACATTGCGCAAGAAGCTGTCAAGAAGGTTGGAAGAACACCAAGACTGTTGCACAGCGGCGGTGGAAGTGATGCAAATATTATTGCTGGTTTTGGGATTCCTACTGTGAATTTAGCGGTTGGATATGAAGACATTCATACAACAAATGAAAAAATGCCGATAGAAGAATTAGTAAAAACTTCTGAGCTTGTCATCTCGATTATACAAACCGTTGCAGAAAAATAAACGGATACATGTTGTTGAAGGAGTAGATCGTGTGGAACTCCACTTTCTCGGAACAGGGGCAGGTGTTCCTTCTAAACAAAGGAACACGACTGCCATTGCTTTAAAGTTTTTAAATGATTATAAAGGGGCCTTATGGCTTTTTGACTGTGGTGAAGCAACCCAGCATCAAATGCTGTATACATCATTAAAATTATCAAAGCTGGAGCGAATCTTTATAACGCATTTACACGGTGATCATATTTATGGACTTCCCGGTGTTCTGGGAAGTCGTTCTTTTCAAGGCGGGAAATCGCCATTAACGGTTTATGGACCTAAAGGAATAGACAAGTTTATAAAGGCAACACTATCCATCAGCGAGACTCATCTTCACTATCCGCTCAAGGTTGTTGAAGTGGAAGATGGAATGTCCATCGATTTAAAAAGCCATACCGTTACGGTAAAAGAGCTTGAACATGCGATCCAATCGTTCGGTTACCGAATGAAAGAAAAAAAGAAACCCGGCAGCTTACTCGTTGATCGTTTAAAAGAAATCGGTGTAAAGCCAGGACCGGCGTATGCTGCATTAAAAAAGGGAGAACGTGTTACGCTTGATGACGGCCGCATATTAAACGGAGAGGATTTTGTCGGCCCTAAAAAGCCCGGCAAAACGGTTGTCATACTTGGCGATACAAGAGTATGCAAGAATGCTGAGGTGTTGGCTGAAAACGCCGACATTTTAGTTCATGAGGCTACGTTTATGGAAAGTGACCGAAAAATTGCCTATGAATATTTTCATTCAACGACCGTGGACGCGGCTAGGATCGCGAATAGAGCAAATGTTTCAAAGCTTATCCTGACCCATATCAGCTCTAGGTACCAAGGAGAACAAAGCAATTTACTTTTGAAAGAAGCAAGAAAAGTGTTTAAAAACACATTTCTTGCTTCCGACTTGGACATATTTACGTTTTGAAAAAGGAACCTTTAACCGCCAATCGTATTTTTTGAATGAATTTTTCGTGCAGGCCACCGCGTAATAATAACGCAGTTTTCGGATCATCGGTAATCATCGAATCAACATTCCACCGCATTAATTTTTTCATTACTTTTACGTGATTGATAGTATAAGGGCGTACTTTAATGTTGTGCTTGTGCATGGATTTCATATATTTTCTTGTTACATTTTTATAATGGGGATGGACAGCATCAAGCTGCATTTCGGCTGCGGCAAGCCAAGGTTTAACTTTCCGGCTTTTTTTATAAATAAACCCTATTTTATAATCGGGGTTTATTTTTTTCATTTCTAATAATGCTTCTCGGCTAAATGATGAAATAATGACCCGGTTGGCCATGCGATGAAATGTTATAACCTCGTGCACTTTTTCTATGAGCAAATGATCTTCTTTGTTTATTTTTAGTTCAATATTTACAATGAGATCCTTCGGTTTTGCCCATATAAGAAATTCATCCAGCGTAGGAATTCTTTCGCTTTGGTAAGCAGAGGAGAACCAACTCCCGGCGTCTAGAAATTTTAGTTCGGATACTGTTTTATTGCGCACTTTTCCTTTACCGTTCGTTGTCCGATTGAGCGTGGGATCATGAATAATGACAGGCACATTATCTTTTGATAGCTGCACATCAAGCTCAATTCCATCTGCACCGAGCTCGTATGCCTTTTTAAAAGCGCTCATCGTATTTTCGGGGCAATCCCTGCTTGCTCCACGGTGGGCAAATATAAGTGTCATTTACCGACGTTCCCTTCTTAACAGCAGTCAAATTTAACGAAGCTGAAACTGTAGGTTTTCCGTTGTTAAGAACTAATTATTTTTTGTGCTCGGCTTGTATAGCTCTTCCAGTTCGCGTGATCGATGAACGGCTGCGCTAATGCATTCGTGTATGGCTCTTTTTAAGTGATGGTCTTCGAGAGCTTGAATGCCGGCTTCCGTTGTCCCTTTCGGGCTTGTCACTTGCTGTCTAAGTTTTCGAGGCGATTCTTCCGTTCGGTTCATCATCTCTGCAGCACCTAGGAATGTTTGGATGATGAGGTGTCTAGCAGTCCCTTGAGGAAGGCCAAACTCAATTGCTTTTTCTTCCATGGCTTCTGCTAAATAATATAAATATGCAGGCCCGCTTCCAGAAATGCCGGTAACTGTGTGTAATTCATCTTCTTCGACTGTCGTTACCGTTCCAATAGCAGAAAATAGCTCTTTCGCCTTTATCAAATGTTCATCGGTTGTGTAGCTGCCTTTCGCAATAGCGGTGGCTGAATATCCAACAGCTGCTGAAGTATTTGGCATCGTACGAATAATGGGCATTTTGTCTGGCAGGTGTTCAGCGAAGAAATCAATGGATACACCTGCAATGATTGAAATGATGAGCTGATCGTTTGTGATATAACTTCTAATTGCGTCAATGCTTTCTCGCACGTCTTTCGGTTTAACGGCTAAAATGATCATTGTCGCATTTTCAAAAAGCTCGTTATAATCTCTTGTTGCCTCGATCGAATAGTCCGTTTTTAACTTGTTTAATTTTATGTCATCAGAGTGGTTTGTTGCCCAGATTTGTCCAGGTGGCAGAATTTCGTTTTTAAGTAAACCTTTAATAATGGATTCAGCCATGGACCCTGCACCAATGAAAACTATTTTTTCTTTTTCAAACAATGTCATTTCGCCTCTCAATTCTCTTAATTGATGAAAACATTATAGCAGTAAAGTATGAGGATATGTCAAACGATCAAGCATCAGAAGAACAAATAAAATGTGACTTTTCCGAAAAAAGAGCTTACAATTAGGGGGAGAAATTCGTGATAAAAAAATAAAATGAAGGAGAGGACATGCAAAATCGTCAATTGAGAGGCAAGGTGGTTCTAATCACTGGTGCTTCAACAGGAATAGGCGCTTCGATCGCCATTGAAATAGGCAAATACGGAGCCGTACCGATATTAATTGCAAGAAATCGGGAAAAGCTGAAACATGTACAATTGGAGTTTTTTCACCGGTACGGTGTGAAACCCCCGTTCTACTCGGTTGATGTTGGAAATCGGCTTGAGGTAGAGAAGGCATTTGAAAAAATCCAAGCTGAAAATAAAAACATTGATATCCTGATAAATAATGCGGGATTTGGGGTATTTGAAGCTTTTGCCGATACCGATTTGGGTGAAATTGAAGAAATGTTTGCGGTAAATGTGTTTGGCCTTATGCATTTTACAAAATTGATATTGCCTCAAATGCTTGAGCGCAACAGCGGCCACATTATTAATATTGCTTCACAGGCTGGGAAAATAGCCACTCCGAAGTCGAGTGGGTACTCGGCTTCGAAATGGGCTGTCATTGGTTTTTCCAACAGTTTAAGAATGGAACTTAAAAAATCAAATATACATGTTTCAACGGTCAACCCGGGTCCAATTAAAACCGAATTTTTTACGATTGCCGACCGTTCAGGAGATTATGTGAGAAACGTAAGGAAATTTATGCTTGATCCGGATGTGGTGGCGAAAAAAATCGTGAAACTTATTTTTCATCCGAAAAGGGAATTAAATATGCCCGGATGGATGAATATAAGCAGCAAACTTTATCTGCTGTTTCCTGCCTTTATTGAAAAAGTTGCAGGCAGGCTTTTTGACAAGAAATAAAAGGGTTCAGCTTTCTTTTTGATCTTCTTCGCTTGCCTCCAAATCAAATTTTTCCCCTCCAAGCGATACATAGGAGTAGACTTCAAGATCAGCTTTGTTTTTTGACATTCCGTTGACATAAGGTTTAATAAGGTCTTTGAAGTCTTCCTTAACGCCAACTTCCTGAAGATTACCGAAAATGTACATTTTTTTGTCGTCAAATTGGAGTGATAGGAAGCCTACGGCCTGTTGATTTTGATCAACAATATTCAATATTTGTTTGTCTTGATCGATTAATTCTGGCGAGATATAAATTTCCAAATGAAATCGCTCCTTTTTTTATTTTTACTCCGTATGAAGCTGTAAACGGGAAAATAATGAATCTTTTGCATCTTCTTTTTCGGATTGATCGCTGACTCTTATAAGCAGCATGGCAAGAAATGCAACAACTAATGTTAATCCAGCAGTTACCAAAAACATGCCAGTTCTTGACCAATCCATCATCCACCCATATAACGGTGGCCCAGCAGCTACCCCTAAGAAACGGACAGAACCGTACAATGATGTAACAAAACCTCGCCTTTCTTTTCCGACAGACCCAGTAATAAAGCTGTTAATACATGGCAATGCCAACCCTGTTCCAATGCTGCTTATAGTTAATATTGCTATAAATGGGACAAGTTTTTTAAAGAAAACGAGTGTTACAAAAGAAATTGTCATAAAAATGAGCCCTAGAACGATTAAATTTTTCATTAATTTCATTTTCTTTTTAATTTTGCTTCCGGTAATATAAGAAGTTGTTGTCATGAACAAAAGGGGGATCGCAAGGATTAATCCTTTCATGACTCCTTGAATATCATAAGTCTTTTCAAGAATATCCGATAAATAAAACAAAATGCCGAATAAGGTAAAAAGGCAAGTAGCTCCTGCCAAATAGGCAGTAAGGAGCCATCTTCCTTCACTTTTAAAAACAGATAGCAGCCCTTTCATATAGGATCCCAACGGAATAGGTTTTGCATTCTTCTTTTTTTCTTTAACAAAAAAAGCCGTTAATAATATTGAAATGACGCAAAAAATCGGGAACGCGAAAAAGACAGAGTACCATATTAATAATGCAAGCAGCGAACCGATAATTGGAGAAACAACTTTTCCAAGCCCATTCGATGCTTCTACAATTCCAAGTACTTTACTCTCTTTTCCTCCTTTGAAGAGGTCACCGGTTAAAGCCATTGCAATTGGGGCTGTTCCGGCTGCACCGATCCCTTGCATAATTCTCCCTGCCATAATCCATAAGTAAGCATTTGAAAACCATGCGGATGCAAATCCTGCAAGCAGCCCACCGCCTCCATATAAAATAAGCGCTGGAATGATAATTGCTTTTCTCGAGAATCGATCAGATAAATAACCAAGTACCGGAATCGATATCGCAGCTGCGATCGAAAATAAGGAAATTGTCAAGCTTACTTGAAATTGCGAGATGTCCAATTCCGATTTCATTTTTGGGAGGATAGGGATAAGCATTGAATTTCCCAACACTAAAATCATCGGAATGGAACCGATTGCAATAACGGTCATTATTGAATTGTTTTCTTTGGCCATTGGACGGCAACTCCTTTAAGGAAATAAAGACGATCTTATTTTGTCTCCTATAGGTGGAACTATTCATAAAAAAAATAGGAAAGTAACATCGCTTAGATAAACTGAATAAGATACGGATGTGAAAAGAAGGAGGCGTTTACCTAGATGGCTATGCTGAAACTTCCTAATCGAACAAAAGAAAAACGCACGTTTGGCATCACTTCAATTGCGGATTTTGGAATTTCTATTGGTGAATTAAAATCAATTTTAGATGATTATAGCGAGTTTATTGATTTTGCAAAAATGGGAATTGGAACGGCCTATGTCACCCCAAAAATTAAAGAAAAAATCCAGTTGTACAAGGAATATAATATTGAGCCTTATTGTGGGGGAACTTTATTTGAAAAAGCATTTTTTCAAGATAAAATAGATGATTATTTAGTTTATTTGAAACAATTAGGGATCGAATGGATTGAGATCTCAACTGGAGTGCTTGATATTCCTCTTGAAACACGGATTGGCTTAGTTGAGAAATGCAAACAAAATTTTCGGGTGATTGGAGAAGTTGGTTCAAAGGATGGAACAAAAGAAATGTCAGCCTCCGAGTGGCAAATAGAGATGATCGAACTTATTCATGCGGGCTGCGAATATGTTATTGCCGAAGGACGAGACTCAGGAACCGCCGGCATTTATGAGGCAAACGGAAAAATAAAAGAAAATCTCGTGTCAGACGTGACTGAAAAAGTGGACTTTAAAAAAATTATATTTGAGGCGCCGACAACAAAAAGCCAAATGTTCTTTATTAATCAGTTTGGCCCAAATGTGAACTTAGGAAATGTGAAGTTACAGGATGTTTTATTATTGGAAGCCCAGAGGTGCGGGCTAAGGGCAGAAACGTTTTTCTTGGAGGAAATAAAGTGGAAATTAATCTTATAAGGCATTTGCCTACAGAGTGGAACAATCACGGTTACTTACAAGGGAAAAGAGATATTTCGGTCTCTTTTCCCTTAAATAACGAAACACTAAAAGAAATACAAAAAAATAAAAATACATTAGATAAACTCGCACCATTTGATTGCGTATTTGCAAGCAGTTTAAAGCGAACAAAAGAAACAGCAAAAGTTTATGGTTTTGATTGTCTGACTATTGACCCTTTATTAGATGAATTGGACTTCGGTGATTTTGAAGGAAAGACAAAAGACGTTCTTTTAAAAGCTTACGGAAATAAATGGTTAAAAACACCGTTAGATTTAGTATTGGGCGAATCTCTCGTTGGATTTCAAAGAAGGATCATTACTTTTTTAACAAAGTACAGAAAGCTTGATTCCATCCTGATTTTTGGTCACGGATCATGGGCAAGAGCGCTGTTATCTTTCATAGAGAATGGAAATATTCAGCATATGAACCAATTGACAGTAGAAAACAATAAACTCATCCAACTCGAAATTCATCATTCGAAATTGTTTAGTTTGAGCGGAGAAGGTTGATGATCGAACGAATATCGAACCGATACACATAGTCAATGAAGAGTGTTGATAGCCATTGGCAAAAAATCGCGTAAAAAGCAATTTTCCATTCGATAACAGAAGCGGTAATCACAAAGATTGACATATTTAACCAGAACATCACTTTTCCGGGTCGGGTTTTTCGAATGGAAGCGATAATAAGTGCCGGGATGACCATGCCTCCACTTGAGGCCCCGCTTCTGATTAAAATCCCTACTCCAATTCCAAAAAAAAGACCGCCCAGCAGTAAATCAACCAAAATATGAATATGAGGCATGTACACATTCAAATCAAAAAAAGAAACAGTGTATGAGGTGACGGTTACCGAAAACATCGTCCGGATTGTCCATTTAAATCCGAACCAGTAAATCGCCATCGTTAAAAGCGAGAAGTTTGCCAGCCATAGTGAAACGGCTAATGAAAGCGGAAGCCAATGGTTTAGCAAGATTGCAATGCCGGCAGCGCCTCCTGAAGGAATGCCATGGGGGAAGAGAAAAAGGGCCATGGAAGCCCCCTGTATTATTGCGCCAAATGTTACGCACGAATATCTTATCATCTCTTTTTTCATATGCCTGTTCCCCCTCAAAACTCAATTCATTGTATGTCCAAACTTTCTCATTTATGTTGAAATCATATAAAAACTAGACGCTTTGTAAGTCCTTCCTTATAATAGATTGAAGATAGTTATTTATTTTAAAATTGAAGACAATAAAGATGGGGGAAGAGATCGATGAAAGAAGTATATCTTTTAGATGGAGCAAGGACAGCTTTTGGAAGTTTTGGACAAGCCTTTCGTGATGTTTCGGCAACTGAACTTGGAAAGGTAACTGCAATTGAAGCGTTAAAAAGAGCAAACGTTGAGCCAAGCCAAATTAATCAAGTTGTATACGGGAACGTCATTCACTCAAGTACAAGCGCTGCGTATGTACCAAGGCATATCGCACTTCAAGCAGGCGTTCCAATTGAAACACCTGTACTAGGTGTAAACCGCCTATGCGGGTCAGGATTGCAGGCGGTAGTCTCCGCAGCCCAAAGCATACTGCTTGGTGAAGCAGAGTTTGCACTGGCCGGCGGAACGGAAAACATGTCACAGGCACCTCATTCAGATTTTAAAAGCCGTTTTGGCGGAGTGAAGTTAGGCGATTTAAAATTAGTTGATATGCTCCAAAGCGCTTTAACGGATGAGTATGCGGGCTGCGGCATGGGCGTTACTGCAGAAAATCTTGCAAAAAAATATGAAATTTCGCGAGAAGAACAAGATGAATATGCAAAACTTAGCCATGAGCGGGCGGAAGCTGCAAGAGAAAAATTTGCTGAAGAAATCGTTCCTGTTGAAGTAAAAACAAGAAAAGGCTCAATTACAGTAGACAGAGATGAGCATATTAAACCGGATACAACAATGGAAACTCTTGCTAAGCTTAGGCCGGCTTTCCTTAAGGACGGCTCTGTAACCGCTGGAAACGCTTCAGGAATTAATGATGGGGCAGCTTCAGTAGTATTGGCAAGTGGAGAACAAATTGGCGACAGAAAGCCGCTTGCGAAAATTGTTTCTTGGGGCATCGCAGGTGTTGACCCTACAATTATGGGAATTGGCCCAGCTCCGGCTTCGCGTATGGCTCTTGAACGCGCAGGGCTTACCTTGAGCGATATTGACTTCGTTGAAGTGAATGAGGCATTTGCGGCACAATATATTGCTGTCGAAAAAGAACTGGGCCTTGATCGAAGCAAAACAAATGTCAACGGAGGAGCAATTGCGCTCGGACATCCGGTTGGCGCAAGTGGTGCGAGAGTCCTCCTAACAGTGGCTTATGAATTAAGAAGACAAGGAAAGCGCTATGGCCTTGCAAGCCTTTGCATCGGCGGAGGTCAAGGGATTGCAATGATTATTGAGAATGTGAATCTTTAATTCAATGGTAAAAAGCTAAGGGAAAGTCCCCTTAGCTTTTTTAAAAGATAAGAAAGTATAAATTTGCTCTTTCGCAAATTTATACCAATCCGGCTTCTGACCCCTGACTTCCTAAGAAAGACGCGTCAGCGTTTTTCTTATGGTTAGATCCGATGTTTTTCAAATTTCTCCTCTTTCGTCCATTCACGCAATAATTGCAATTCCTGTGGGGAAAGGGGGGTTGATGAGGCTGCTTCTATATTCGTTTTTAGCTGTGAAAGTTTGCTCGCTCCAGGGATAACTGTGGCTACAGTAGGACTTGCTAACGGAAAGCGGAGTGCGACTTCTGTGATTGAACGGTTTTCGAGTGTGCCTAGCTTTTTAATAAGATTCTGGGTTTCAGATCCATCGTTTAGAAAGCCGTCACTCGGGATTTTTTTTGCAGCATGTCCAGTTAACGCTCCTTTTGCGAGCGGGCCTCTTCCAATGACACTTACATTGTTTTCCTGTAAAAGAGGAAATAGTTCTTCGCATCTTCTATCTAACAAGCTATAAGGCATCATGACGCTTTCAATATTCGATAATGATATGTATTTTTTTATCACATTCGGCCGAATGGAGGAGATGCCGTAATATCTGATCAATCCTTCTTCTTTTAATTCCTCAAATGCTTCGATTGTTTCTTCAATCGGATCTTCGATTGTTCCGCCGTGCAGCTGATACAGGTCAATATAGTCAGTCTTTAATCGCATTAAACTTTTTTTCACCGCTTTTTTAATATAGTCCTTCGACGGATCCCACTTCCATCCATCTTTTCCTTCTTCCCAACGGTTGCCAACTTTTGTCGCTAAAATGACTTTATCCCGTTGCCCTTTAACCGCTTCACCGATCCATTCTTCATTTTTCCCGAATAAATACAAGTCAGCAGTATCAATAAAATTTACACCTTGTTCCATAGCATAATGAATCATCTCAATTGCATTATCTTTTGTTTGAAATGACATCGCGCCTAGCCCGATTTCGCTGACAAACAATTCGGATGAGCCCAATTGTCTTTTGTTAAACATGTAATGATTACCCCCTTCCTTCTTAACTATAACAAAAAGGTTACTTTGGCTTCGACTGGGACGTAATCCATTCTTCAACGGTTTGGAATTGTTTCATATATTTTTTTAATACATATTTTATTTGCCACGCTTTTCCGACTAACGTTACCCCATTTGTTTTGATATAAACTTTCACGCACATAACCTCCAAGATTTAATGTTAACGTTACGTTTTCCAGCTATGTTAAACTTTATGTAAAACGTATAGGAATAGTACAAGGAGTGGGAGTTTTGGATCATCTATATGAAAAAACGGTTAGCTCGGAAAAGATATACAAAGGTCGAATCATTGATGTTTCCGTAGAAAAAGTGGCGCTTCCTAATGGCGCGGAAGGGATGCGGGAAATTGTCCGGCATCCGGGAGCAGTTGCTGTCATTGCAAAAACTAAGGAAGGAAAGTATGTATTCGTAAGGCAATTTCGTAAAGCGTTAAACCGCACAATTGTTGAGATTCCTGCTGGAAAATTAGAAAAAAATGAAATTCCTGCAGACACCGCGAAACGGGAATTGTATGAAGAAACAGGCTATCAATGCGATGAACTGGAGCATCTCATCTCCTTTTACACTTCACCCGGCTTTGCCGATGAGCTTATCCACATTTATTTGGCTTCTGAACTGACGCTCGGCGACCAGCATACGGACGAAGACGAATTTCTCGACGTACTTGAGCTAACAATAGAAGAAGCACAGCAAATGGTTTTGACCCAAGAAATCTATGATGCGAAAACCGCATATGCTGTTTTATATTTACAAAAAATGAGTGATAAATAGATGAATCATTATTTTGCTGATTTGCACATCCATATCGGCCGGACTTCTACTGGAAGGCCGGTAAAAATTACAGGTGCCAAGTCATTGACACTCGAAAACATCATCCATGCATCCGCTAACATGAAAGGAATGGATATTGTAGGAATCATTGACTGCCATGTGCCTGAGGTGATTGACGAGCTTGAATGCCTGATTCAGAAAAATGTATGCGCTGAACATCCGGAAGGCGGCATCAATTTTGGTAAAGTCACCTTATTTTTAGGATCTGAAATTGAAATTTATGATGATAATTGCAAAGGGCCTATTCATGTTCTAGTCTTTTTACCCACTATCGAAAAAATGAAACGTTTTAGCACCTGGCTCACGACTCGAATGACAAATCTAAATTTAAGTTCACAGCGTTTATATGAAAAAGGGAAAAAGCTTCAAGAAGTTATTCGCCAGTTGGATGGCCTTTTTATACCTGCCCATGTGTTTACGCCTTTCAAAAGCCTTTATGGAAAAGGGATTGTAAAGACGCTTCGGGAAGTATTTGACCCCGGCAAAATCGATGCAGTTGAATTAGGTTTAAGTTCAAATACAGAGATGGCCGACCAAATCAAAGAACTTCACCGTTATCCATTTCTTACAAACTCCGATGCCCATTCTTTGCAAAAAATTGCGAGGGAATATCAAAAAATTTTTATGAAACAACCAACATTCGAAGAATTTAAACGTGCATTGCAAATGGAGGATGGAAGGGGAATTGAATGCAATTACGGTTTGGATCCTAAATTGGGGAAATATTATCGGACGACGTGCCAGAAGTGTTTTGCCAAAAAAGAAGAGGGTGCTCTTCAATGTCCAGTATGCGGACACAACAAATGGACGAAGGGGGTTTTTGAAAGGCTTCAGGAATTGAAGGATGCAACTAGATTTCATCCCGGGCGGCCTCCATATATCCAACAAGTTCCTTTAGAATATATCCCTGGCATTGGATCAAAAACATTGGTGAAATTAAGAAATGTTTTCCAAACAGAAATGAATATACTTCACGATGCAAGCCTTGACGATTTAAAGAAAATCGTCCCTGAAAAAACAGCGCAATTAATTTTAAAAGCGCGAAAAGGAGAGCTTTCAATACAAGCAGGCGGTGGAGGAAAATATGGGAAAGTGACACAAAGTCCCTCCTAAAATCGAATAGTCATAGGCTAGTCCTTTCCTTCATAAAATTAGTAGAGAAGATAGGAGGGGCTAGCATGGGACAGCAAATGAAAAGAGCAGTTCGCATTCATTTGAAAGAACACATTTCTTTTTATACATTTACAATGGTGTTGGTTTTTATTGGAATTTTTTTCGGGGCGATTATCGTCAATAGCCTGGGAATTGATCAAAAGAATGATTTATACCTTTACTTAAATCGTTTTTTTGGACAAGTGTCTGATGAACATTTATTCAATACGAAAGATTTATTCAACCAAAGTTTTACGCATTACATAAAATATTTAGGCTTGCTTTGGGTTTTAGGGCTTTCTGTCATCGGATTGCCGATTATTTTAATTCTCCTTTTTTTAAAGGGAGTTGTCATTGGTTTTACAGTCGGTTTCCTCGTTAGCCAAATGGGCTTCAAAGGGCTTTTGCTTTCTTTAGTTTCTGTCTTGCCGCAAAACTTGATACTCGTACCGACCTTCATCGTTGTAGGAGTGGCTTCCATTTCTTTTTCATTACGATTGATCCGAATGCACCTTAACAGAACGGAGCCATTTTTTCCTTTATTGGCAAGATATGCATTGCTTATGTTACTGATTGTTGCGCTGTTGGTCATCCCTTCGTCGATCGAAGCGTACATTTCTCCTTATTTAATGAAAACAGTAGCAGGTTGGCTACATTAATTATAATAATAGTTATTAAATAATAACTATGTTAAAATATAGGTTAGAACAATTATAAATTGACATAAATTTTCGGTATAGCTTATAATGTTGGTGGAATCGGTCGGAGGAGGGGCGAGAATGGAATCGAGAATCGATCGAATAAAAAAACAGCTGCATTCGCAAAGCTATAAATTAACTCCACAGCGTGAAGCGACCGTTCGTGTCTTGTTAGAGCATGAGGAAGATCATTTGAGTGCTGAAGATGTTTACCTCCTTGTGAAGGAAAAAGCGCCTGAAATCGGGCTTGCGACTGTCTATCGAACATTAGAATTGTTAACTGAACTTAAAGTAGTTGATAAGATAAATTTTGGCGATGGCGTCTCAAGATATGATTTACGAACAGAAGGCGCCGCTCATTTTCATCATCATTTAGTGTGCATTGAATGTGGAGCGGTTGATGAAATTCAAGAAGACTTGCTTGGAGATGTGGAACAGATCGTTGAAAGAGATTGGAATTTCAAAATTAAAGACCACAGGCTGACATTTCATGGAATTTGCCATCGATGTCACGATGAAGAAAAAAAGGAAAAATAAGCTGCCTTTCTGCAAAAAATCTTGCGGAAAGGTTTTTTGTTTCATCTTTTTCAAACGGCAAAAAAGGAAGTAATTATATATCAGACAATTCACAATCTTATTGACCTTTTCTGATGAATGCGCTAACATTTTTATAGAAAGTATAAAGGGGGAAAGGGATTGGAAGAAAAATGGATGGAATTTTGGCCCAAAGGAATGCCAAGAACAATTGATTATCCTGTCATTCCTGTCGGAGAGATAATAAAAGGCAGTGCACATCGATTTGGAAATAAAACGGCCATTATTTATAAGGAAAAGGAATTTTCTTATCAGAGTTTATACGAAGAAGCACTGAAATTTGCCAATGCACTTAAAGACAATGGTTTTAAAAAGGGCGACGTCATAGCGATTCATATGCCAAATTGCCCCCAGTATGCCATCGCTTATTACGGTATTTTGTTGAGCGGCGCAACCTTTTCTCCTGCAAATCCGTTGCTTCCGCCAAAAGATTTGGCTTATCAGTTAAATGACTGCGGTGCTAAGGCAGTGGTCACATGGGAACAGACTGCTCCGAATATAAAAAAGGTTTTGCTTGATACGAAGCTGGAACTTGCCATTGTAACTGGAGATACGGAATTAACAAATGAAGGAATAATGGATGTATCGGATGAAGATGGGAATTGGGTAAGTTTTAATAAATTTAAAGAACAAGGAGAAGCGAAGGAGTTAACGATTGACATCAATCCGAAAGAGGACTTGGCGCATATCGCTTACACAGGAGGGACGACCGGGCCCTCAAAGGGAGTGCTGATTTCCCATTACAATGTAGTCGTGAATGTCATCCAGTTTAACAGCTGGAGAAGCGGCCATTTGCCAAACGCAACCGAAAATGGGCTCATGATGGAAGTACCGGATTCTGTAAATATTGATGAGTACCCATCAAAGATGGGGAAAGATCGCTTAATTAACTTGACGCCATGGTTCCATGCGATGGGAACGGTTGGATATATGAACAACCCTTTTCTTTCCGGTTCTACACTTATTCTCCATCAAAGGTTTGATCCGGGCTTATATTTACAAGATGCCGAAAAGTATAAAGTGACGGGCATGGGCGGAGCTCCGCCAATCTATGTTGCTTTAGTGCGCCACCCTGACTTTCATAAACGGGATTTATCATCGATAACTACCATTAGTTCAGGCGCCGCACCGCTTCCTGTCGAATTGATTCATCTATTAAAAAATCGTTTTCCCGGTGTGATTGTCAATGAAGGATATGGTCTAACTGAAGTCACGATGGGGGCTTCATCAAATCCTTCTTTCAAATCAGGCGTAAGAAAAGACGGATCGGTCGGCATTCCTGTATTCGATACTGAAGTCAAAATTTGCCCTCTGGATGGCAGTTTTGAAGCTTTGCCTCCAAGGGAAGAAGGAGAAATTTGTGTTAAGGGCCCGCAAGTTATGCGGGGTTACTATAACAAGCCAGAAGAAACTGCTGCAGTGTTAAAAGATGGATGGCTCAGGACCGGCGATATTGGGTACATGGACGAAGATGGCTTTATTTTTATTGTCGATCGCAAAAAGGATATGCTTATTTATAAAGGCTACAATGTTTATCCACGCGAATTGGAAGAACTTCTTTTTAAACATCCATCCGTAGCAAATGCGGCTGTCGTAGGAAAGCCTGATATGGAAGTCGGCGAAATTCCAAAAGCATACGTCGTTGTAAAAAGCGGAGAACAAATAACGGAACAACAGTTGATGGATCACGTGAATGAACAAGTGATTCCATACAAAAAAATCCGAGAACTTGAATTTGTTGACGAAATCCCGGTCAGTGCCGCAGGAAAAGTATTAAAAAGAGTTTTGCGGGATCGTGAAAAAAGCCGAAGTAAAGCATGATGCTCATAGATAAAGCGAGACTTACCTAGCTTCTTACTGGTATCCCCCGTTTAGAAGGGGGATACCACCAGCAAATGAGGGTTAAAAAGGGAGGATTCATCATGGCAATCGAATATACAGAAGAACACGACATGTTTCGGCAATCATTAAGGAAATTTTATGAGAAAGAAGTGCTCCCATATTACGCGGAATGGGAAAAAGAAAGGCAGATTCCTCGTTCCATTTGGAAATCATATGGTTCCCAGGGCTTTCTTTGCCCATGGCTTCCTGAAAAATATGGGGGAGCCGATTTAGGATTTGAATATTCGGTCATTGCGATTGAAGAGATGTCCCGTGCAGATGTCGGCATCCCATTCAGTTTACATTCAAATATTATCGTTCCATACATTGAAGCCCTCGGAAATGAAGAACAAAAAGAGCGTTGGCTGCCGGGGTGCGCGTCGGGAGACATTTTAACAGCGATTGGGATGACAGAGCCTGATGCCGGATCAGACTTAGCCGGCATAAAAACAACTGCGGTAAAAGACGGCGATGATTATATTATCAACGGCCAAAAAGTGTTCATAACAAATGGATGGGACAGCGACCTTGTCATTGTTGCATGCAAGACGGGAAACAATGAAAAGCCCCATAGAAACATGAGCTTGATTGTTGTGGAAACGGGAACACCCGGCTATACAAAATCGGAGCCTCTGCGAAAAATGGGAAGACATACGGAAGGAACGGTTGAGTTATTTTTTGAAGACTGCCGCGTTCCCCAAAAAAACTTATTGGGTGAAGAAGGAAAAGGCTTCTATTACTTAATGGACAAACTTCAGCAGGAAAGAATCGTTTCTGCACTTGGCTCGTTATTAGCCGCAGAAAAAATGTTCAATGAAGGGCTTGCCTATTCGAAAGAAAGGGTTGCTTTCGGACAAAAGATTGGCTCCTTTCAGGCAAACAGCTTTAAACTGGCTGAAATGGCAACTGAAATCGAAATTGCCCGTACTTTTTTGGAAGATTTAATTAGTGATCATGTTGCAGGAAAAAAGATTCCCGCTGCAAGAGTGTCGATGGCGAAATGGTGGATTTCCGAAATGGCGAACAGGGTTGCCTACCATTCTCTGCAATTGTTTGGCGGGTATGGCTACATGGAAGAATATCCAATTTCAAAACATTATCAGAATGTTAGAGTCGAAACGATCTTTGCGGGATCCACAGAAATTATGAAAACGATTATCGCAAAAGACTTAGGTCTTTAATCTATTGCTTTTGGCCGATTGATGATTAATCGGCCTTTTTTAATTGAATCATTGCACATAATTCGATATTGTGGGTATAAATCATCTCTCTTTTGCCATATCTTTTAATAATAATGTGTGTTCAAAAAGGAGGACAACGAGAGGCAAGAAGGTCGAGGAAGCGTAGCTCTGAGCAACGCAGCGTATGTTTGTAGGATACGTGAGTAGCGGAAGAGCAAGCTGACGAAGAGATTCGAAGCCTATCGTTCCCCGGACTTTTTGAACATCTTCTAATAATTTTTGGGGTGAAAAGAGATGTCAATATTCCGTACCTTCCTTCATATACTTAAAGTTCTTTTTATTTTTGTCGTATGCACTCTTTTTTTCTACTTTGGGCTCGTTTGGATAAATCAAGAGTATGAAAACTATAATCGCTATAACCAGCCTGAAGGGAATGCAATTAAAGTGAGCTCAACCGAAAAAAACGCAAACCAACAAGTGAATATAGTAGAGAGAATAAAGCTTTTCTATCATCAGGCCGAATGAATAAGTAGGGGAAATGAATGAATGATCATATTCAAGACTTTTTGCACTTTTTAATTGTTGAAAAAAGATTATCGAAAAACACTGTGTTAGCTTATAAGCGTGACTTAGTAGCTTATCAAAATTATCTAAAAGAAAAAGAAAACATTACATCAGTCGAAGAAATAAACCGGGTTCATATTTTAAATCATTTGGCGGAGTTAAAAAAGCTGGGAAAAGCAATGACAACAGTTGTCAGGACGTTATCATCAATTCGAGCCTTCCATCAATTTCTACTGCGGGAAGAGATTGTTCAACAAGACGCGACCGTTCATATTGAAACGCCGAAAACCGAAAGAAAATTGCCGAGAGTGTTGTCCGAATCAGAAGTAGAACGGCTGCTTTCCATATCAAATGCGAATACACCGATTGGTTTAAGGAATAAGGCGATGCTTGAAGTGCTGTACGCAACCGGGGTTCGTGTTTCAGAATTGATCGGTTTAAATTTAAATGATGTTCATATGGCTATGGGTTTTATTCAAACAATTGGGAAGGGCAACAAGGAAAGAATGATTCCGATTGGAAAACTGGCAAACAAAGCGATTTCTGAATATCTCACTTATGGCAGGCCAAAGTTAATAAAAAACAAAAAAGAAAACGCGCTTTTTGTGAATGGGCGTGGCTCTAGATTGACCCGTCAAGGGTTTTGGAAAATGATTAAGAAATTAGCGGTTGAAGCGAATATTAAAAAAGAATTGACACCCCATACACTCAGGCACTCCTTTGCTACCCATCTCTTGGAAAATGGCGCTGATCTGCGCGCTGTACAAGAAATGCTCGGACATGCTGATATATCAACTACCCAAATTTATACGCATGTTACGAAACATCGGTTAAAGGATGTGTACAAAGAATTTCATCCGCGAGCTTGATAACTTTTCGTTTCCGGAGTGTAGCTTGGAGGTCATTTTGTTACAATGAATCAACGAATAAAACGGTGGGTGATACAGTGTCTCGGTTTAAACGTGTGTTTTTGATTGTGCTTGATTCAGTTGGCATTGGCGAGGCTCCAGATGCCCATCTTTTTGGTGATACAGGTTCTGATACATTGGGGCATATCGCCAAATCTGCCGGAGGGCTTACGATGCCAAACTTAGGAAAATTAGGTTTAAGCAACATTCGGGAAATTAAAGGAATACCAATGTCAGATAAACCAATTGCATATTTTGGAAAAATGCAAGAAGCCTCTGCGAGTAAAGATACGATGACAGGTCATTGGGAACTGATGGGCCTACATATTTCTAAACCATTTCGTACATTTCCAAACGGATTTGATGGTTCATTAATCGATGAATTGGAACAGATAACTGGGCGAAAAATCATCGGCAACAAGCCGGCGTCTGGAACGGAAATCATTGCAGAACTTGGCGAAATTCATATGTCTACCGGTGATTTAATCGTCTATACATCAGCAGATTCCGTTTTGCAGATTGCTGCACATGAAGAAATCGTTCCACTTGAGGAGCTATACGAGATTTGTGAAGCAGCTAGGGAAATTACGAAACAGGAAAAATATTTAATAGGACGGGTGATTGCAAGGCCGTTTATCGGTGAACCGGGAAATTTTCAGCGAACAGCGAATCGCCACGATTATGCGTTAAAGCCTTTTGGAAGAACCGTGCTGGATGAGCTGAAAGAGAATAATTACGATGTTATCGCCCTAGGGAAAATTTCGGATATTTTTGATGGGGAAGGGATCACGAAATCGATTCGAACCCTTTCTAATGAAGATGGGTATGATAAACTACTTTCTCAAATGGATGCCCATTTTCATGGTTTAGCCTTTATTAATTTAGTTGATTTTGATGCGCTTTACGGGCACAGGCGGGATCCGGCCGGCTATGCAAACGCCCTTGAAGCTTTTGATAGGCGACTACCTCTCATTCTAGACAAATTAACGGAAGAAGACTTGTTAATAATTACAGCTGACCATGGGAATGATCCTACCTTTCATGGCACCGATCATACGAGAGAATTTGTGCCGCTTCTTGTCTACCATAAAGGAGTACAAGAAGGAAAATCATTGGGAATACGGAAAACATTTGCGGATGTCGGCGCAACGATTGCACATAATTTTCATGTGCCCAACCCGAAATACGGAAAAAGCTTTCTCGATTCCGTTTAAAAAGGAGCAACACGATGAATGAACTCAAAGCCCGTGAAGCGGCTGAATATATCCAGCATTCCACAGCCACTATACCGAAAATAGGGCTGATTCTCGGCTCGGGATTAGGTGCGCTCGCAGATGAAATCGAACAGCCTGTTCGTCTACCTTATCAGTCCATCCCAGGGTTTCCTGTTTCAACTGTCACTGGACATGCTGGCCATCTTGTTATTGGTAGGCTTGAAGGGAAACCTGTCGCAGCCATGCAAGGCAGGTTCCATTTTTATGAAGGCTATTCGATCGAAAAAGTAACGTTTCCCGTTCACGTTATGCGTTTAATAGGGGTAGAAACATTAATCATTACAAATGCAGCTGGTGGGATTAACAAAACCTTTTCTCCAGGAGATTTAATGGTTATAACGGATCATATAAACAACATGGGTTTTAAGCCGTTTTTGCAAGCTAAATCCTATCGACCTTCGGAAATTTATACAAAGCAATTCATCACGTTAGCTGAAATTGTTGCTGAAAAGATCGGGTTAAAAATTAATAAAGGGGTTTATGTCGGGAATAGCGGCCCATCCTATGAAACCCCTGCGGAAATCCATATGTTAGAGAAACTAGGCGGAGATGCAGTCGGCATGTCAACAATTCCGGAAGCAATCACCGCCCATCAACATGGAATGAACGTACTTGGCATTTCATGTATCTCGAACATGGCGGCGGGAATATTAGATCAACCTTTAAACCATGAGGAAGTTATCGAAACGGCAAATAAAGTGAAAATTGATTTCATACGTTTTGTGAAAGAAATCTTAAGAGATTTGTAGAAAGGGTGGGAAGGATTGTCATCATTAATGGACAAAATTCGGGAAGCATCGAATTTTATTTTAAAGCAAATTGAAGCAAAGCCATCCATTGGAGTGATTCTCGGTTCAGGTTTAGGGGAATTAGCAGGAGAGATTGGGCAACCGGTCGTCATTGGCTATAGGGATATTCCATATTTTCCGGAGCCGACAGTTGAGGGCCACGCTGGCAAGTTTGTGGTTGGAACGTTACATAGTAAATCGGTGGTCGCCATGCAAGGAAGATTTCATTATTATGAAGGACATTCTATGCAAGACGTAACATTTCCTGTGCGTGTTATGAAATGGCTTGGTGTCGACCAACTGATCGTCACAAATGCATGCGGAGGGTTAAATCCGGCATTCAAACCAGGAGATCTCATGCTTATTCAAGACCATATTAATATGACTGGCGATAACCCTTTAATCGGGGAAAACGAGGAAGAGCTCGGCCCGAGATTCCCTGACATGAGCCGCGCGTACGCTCCCGACTTGCAAACGCTCGTCCAAGATACAGCGGAAAAATTAAACATCCCGATCCAAAAAGGTGTATACGCCGGCATTAGCGGCCCCTCCTACATGACGGCAGCTGAATTAAACATGCTGCGGATCATAGGTGCTGACACCGTCGGCATGTCAACGGTGCCGGAAGTTATTGTTGCAAATCATATGAGCATGTCTGTCATCGGGTTATCTTGTATTACCGACATGGCCATCGCAGAAGAACTTCAACCGCTCACGCACGAACAAGTCATCGCCGTTGCGAACAGAACAAAGCCTACCTTCAAGAAGCTTGTAAAAGAGATTATTAAAGCATTGTAAATCTCCTGTATACTTTGATGCAAAGCCTGTTAATCACAGTTGTGATGAACCCACGGTCGCACAATAGCAACTCTTTACAGGAGTGGCTGGCTCGAATGGTTAGATTTTGAATAGACCATCCCTACAAGTTGTGGAGGCTCAAGGGAGGTCTATTTCTTTTTCACGTAAATAATAAGCCAGAGGACGACCCCTGTTATTAACGATGCCCACCAAGAAAAGTTGAAAGAGGGGCCAATCTTAGGTGTAAATGTTGTTACCAGCAGTACGACAGCCATACCTGCTGCTCCAACTAATCCGGCTTTCAGCATATCCTTTTTGGTATTTCTTTTTTCATTGAACAAGGAATTGTTAACAAGTCTAAAAATAAACCAAAGCGTAAAAATAACAAAACATGCGATTGAAAATGAGGAAACAGCAGTCGCAAACAGGTTGATCTCTGTTTTAACTTCTGTAAATATTGATAAAACCAATAAAAGGATGCCCCGTATGATTAAAACCCAACTGACAATATTTCCAACGATCCCGGCAACAAAAGTTATGGCATCCCGCTTTTTCTCTTTAGGCAGCTGCTCGATGATTTCATCTGCAAAAGCCTTCGGGTCATTGCCGAATATGTCCCTTGCCGTCTTTCCTTCTTCTTGGCCATCGAGTAAATGATCAAGCATTTCCATCAGTATTTCTTCGGATTGTTGCTCAGAAAGCGTCAATTGCAGACGAATGTATATGAGCATATCACTGTAGTAAGCCTCATTTTCCGCCGTCAATAATTCTCTTTTTCGATTGTTTTCTTCAATCAGTTTTTTTGCGTCCATTTTTATTCACCTTCTTTTTAATAGCTCATTGACAGGATCAGAGATCCGATTCCATTCTTCAATGATCGTTGCCAAAGTTTCATGACCTGTATCTGTTAAAAAATAATATTTGCGATCCGGTCCGGAATCTGATGGTTTCAACTCTCCTCTGATCAATCCATTTTTCTGAAGCCGCAATAATACAGGGTAAATTGTGCCTTCACTCACATCCTTCAGACCGATATCTTGCAGTTTTTTGGACAGCTCATAGCCATAAACCGCTTCTTTTTCAATTACTGCCAATACACAGCCATCTAATATTCCTTTTAACAACTGGCTTCGAACAGACATATATGCACCTTCTTTTCTGCATTTATCCCGGTGCAACCGTCCGTAAGACTCCCACTTCAAGATTTAGAGATTTCGAAGAAGTCTAATTAGGGGATAACGGACGCTAACACCCCGATAAGTCTCGTTTATCGAGACTACGAACGAAGTGAGCTAGCGAGAATATACTCTGTGAGTGCTAACCATCAGTGGGGGATGAAGAAAACCCCCACTGATGAAAGTCTCGCTTTATCTTGTTATGCAAGATAGCTAGGCGTAAAAAATAACCGGTATATGGTTTAACAAGATAGCTGAAGAAACAGTGCTAACTTGCTATACAAAGTAGCGCTGTTTCAAATATAAATTCTTGCTCTGTTTTTGTCAATAAAAAACATTAGAGTACCCTAATAATTCATATCCCTTTCTCCTCACAATACGCATCAATCAAGCCTTCAATCTGATCCATTTTGGGGTAATTCCCCAAAAAGGAAAATTTTAATTCTTCGATGAATTCACCGTCGTGATAAACATGAATTGCGCCATTTTGTTCAATGACGCTGTATTCCGGTTCAAATACATATCCATTTCTTTCAATGGCACCCATTTTTTAAAACAACTCCTTTTTAAAAGTGAATTTGCTAGCTTTTGATCAAATGTTTGAAAATATAAATACAAAAGCAAAACAATTGATATAAGTATGTGTAAGGTGTTTTAATTTAATTAATAAAATGTAAAATAAAAAGAAGCCGCAAGTGCTGGCAACACCCCCGGCTTCGTACAATAGCCAACTTTTTACAAAAGTGGCTGGCTCTTAATCGTCTAACAAAATAGACTATCCCAGAAACTTTGTCAGGGCCTCAAGGGAGGCCTATTTCTTTTTGAACGAATTTAATTAGCTTACTCCTCAGACGCTGAATAGACTTAGCGCTAGTTGAATTCGATCTATTTTTATGGTAAATTAAAGCGACTAAAACTCGTATATGCAGTCATAGGAAGCGGGGAAAAACATGCAACTACACGGTACAAGCACGATTGATCATAATGGCCATCTTTCCATAGGTGGCGTGGACACCGTACAACTTGCCAAACGATATGGCACACCTTTATTTGTTTACGATGTAGCACTCATTCGCCAGAAGGCGAACGAATTTAAAAAGGCTTTCGACCAACATGGCATCGGTTATCAAATCGCTTATGCAAGTAAAGCATTTTCTTGCATTGCGATGATCCAGCTCGCCGAAGAAGAAGGCCTTAGTTTAGATGTCGTCTCGGGCGGTGAATTGCATACAGCACTTGTTGCCGGATTTCCGCCTGAACGCATTCATTTTCACGGAAACAATAAAAGTCTGGCCGAAATTGAAATGGGAATGAAAGCTGGTATAGGCTGCTTTGTTGTCGATAATTTTTATGAAATCAAACTACTCGAAGAAACGGCAAAAAAACACGGAAAAATAGTCCCTGTCCTTATTCGGACGACACCAGGCATTGAAGCCCACACCCATGATTATATATTGACAGGGCAAGAGGATTCAAAATTCGGATTTGATCTAAAAAGCGGACAAGCAGAAAAAGCGATAAATCAACTGCTTCATCACCCGAATTTTCGTTTGCTTGGCCTCCATTGCCACATCGGTTCGCAAATTTTTGAAACGACTGGTTTTATTATGGCAACGAAAAAATTGTTTGTTTTCATTGAAAGATTAAAAGCCCAGTTAGGTTATACACCTGATGTTTTGAATGTAGGCGGTGGGTTTGGCATTCGTTATACGGAAGAAGATAACCCCATCCCTTTGTCTCATTATGTAAATGACATTATTCATACAGTAAAAGAGGAAGTGCATCGAATAGGCTGTGAAATGCCTGAAATATGGATTGAACCGGGCCGCTCTCTAGTTGGGGATGCCGGAACAACGCTATATACGATTGGATCTGAAAAAACGATTCCGTCGATACGCCAATATTTAGCTGTTGACGGTGGAATGACGGATAATTTAAGGCCCGCATTGTATCAGGCAAAATATGAAGGAATCCTCGCAAACCGGGCGAACGAAAAAAACAGCAGCCTTTTCTCTATTGCGGGGAAAGCATGCGAATCGGGTGATATGCTCATTTGGGATCTTCCTTTGCCAGAACCAAACCATGGCGATTTATTGGCGGTTTTTAGTACAGGTGCATACGGGTATGCAATGAGCAACAATTATAATCGTATTCCGCGGCCGGCTGTTGTTTTCGTTGAAAATGGGGAATCCCAGCTCGTTATTAAAAGAGAAACTTACGAAGATTTGCTTTCTCACGACTTGCCTATTAAAAATGCACTCACAAATTCTTAAAGCGGTTGTTTTTCTCTATCTTGAAAGCAAATTTTAAAGAAATATAAGGGAAGGCTCAGCCTTCCCTTTACTTGTTTCCTAACTTCAAGAAAATGAAACTTGATCGGTACGGTCACAAACTTGATATGAGGGTACCTTTTTTGAAGAAGTTTGAATTTAAAACCGAAAAGAAGAGCGAAATTAAAAGACTATTGCTTAGATTGAAGCAGGGCCATATTTTGTATTGATAAAATCAAAACAATCGGTTAAGCTTAAAACAGTTGAGACGAGAACAGATTTGCCGAGTTTGAAAAGCTGAGACCAGTTGAGAGATGTATTTTTTGATTATTATTTTAATAAAATAATTATCTCCGCGGTTGCTCCTGTTCTCCTCTAAATATACAGGAGGTCAATTCACATGAGTATTTTGTCATCGTTTATTTCTTCTCCCCACCAACAAGTCTACATTACCAAAGGAAACATCAAGGTAACCCGCAATTTGGAACAAATTGATTTTTCAACGGCAAAGCAAGCTATTTTGGAAGAATTAGATTATAGAAAAGGTGCATTGTTTTCCAGCGGTTATGAATATCCCGGGCGTTATTCGCGTTGGGACATTGGTTTTAAGAACCCTATATTAGAACTGAAAGCGAATCGTAATCGTTTCTGTATTGTTTCCAATAATACCAGAGGAGACGTTTTATTAAAATCTATCTTCTCTAGTTTGAAGCAGACCGCCGACGTTGAAAATGTCAGGTATGATGAAAATGATGAAAACGGCATTTCTGGAAACATAAGCATCAATCTAGAGACTTTCAATGAAGATGAAAGAACGAAACAGTCTTCCATTTTTTCTGTCATCCGTGCAATTAAGGAGCTTTTTTATTCCCCTGACGATAGCTTTCTTGGTTTGTATGGCGCGTTCGGATATGATCTCGTATTTCAATTTGAACCTATGGAGCTAAAGCACAAAAGAGACAGCAGTGAATCGGATGCGATCCTTTATCTTCCCGACGAAATCATTATCGTTGATCATCATATGAATTCCGCTTATCAATTTTCTTATGAGTTTAGTTGCGATGGCGAGAAAACGAATGGATTGGAAAGAAGCGGAGAGTTTCGGCAGCCGAGGTTAAATGGGAAATTGCCTTCAGAATGTTATACCCAAGGCAGTTACGCAAATTTGGTACGTGAAGCAATTAAATCTTTCAAAGTAGGGGATTTATTTGAAGTTGTTCCATCTCATACGCTCTTTGAAACGTGCTCCAGTCTCCCATCAAAAGTATTTTCCCGGCTGCAGGACATCAATCCCAGTCCTTACGGGTTCATGATTAATTTAGGAGACGAATTTTTGATTGGCTCTTCCCCCGAAATGTACGTCAGAGTGGAGGGAAAAAGAGTAGAAACCTGTCCGATATCGGGTACGATAAAACGCGGGAAAAATGCGATTGAAGACTCAGATCGAATTAGAGATCTATTAAATTCAGCGAAAGATGAATCCGAGCTGACGATGTGTACCGATGTGGATCGCAACGATAAATCGCGTGTTTGCGAACCTGGTTCTGTTACTGTAATCGGACGGAGACAAATTGAATTATACTCCCACCTCATTCATACCGTCGATCACGTGGAGGGGGTTTTGCGCCCTGAATTTGACGCATTGGATGCGTTTATGTCTCACATGTGGGCAGTAACAGTCACAGGTGCACCTAAGCGCGCTGCTATTCAATGGATTGAACATCATGAAACTTCCCCTCGAAACTGGTACGGGGGAGCCGTGGGCTATTTCACCTTTAAAGGGGATTTGAATACTGGGTTGACGTTACGAACCATCAGAATTAAAGATGGTGTTGCACAAATCCGCGTTGGCGCTACACTGCTTTATGATTCTGTGCCGGATGAAGAAGAACAGGAGACTCTCACCAAAGCAGCGGCTCTTGTTCAAGCTGTGCGCGAATCCAATACGACGGAAAGGGTAAAACCCAAATCGATTGAATCCAATGTAGGACAGGGCAAAAATATTTTGCTTGTTGATCATGAAGATTCATTTGTCCATACGTTATCAAATTATATTAAGCAGACAGGGGCGAACGTCATTACCCTGCGCGCACCCTATGCACGAGAAGTTTTGAAAGAAAAAACGTTTGATATGGTTGTGCTGTCTCCGGGACCTGGACGACCATCGCAATTTGCATTAAATGAGACCATTGCGCTTTGTCTTGAGAAGCAAACACCTATTTTTGGCGTTTGTTTGGGACTGCAAGGAATTGTTGAGTATTTTGGGGGAACCTTGGGTATTTTAGATTACCCACAGCATGGCAAAATCTCTTTAGTAAAAACCAATGGGATAAGCCCAATTTGGGATGGATTGCCCCAAGAATTCCAAGTCGGGCGATACCATTCTTTATATGCGAAAGAACTGCCGAGTTGTTTGAATGTTATTGCAGCTTCAGAAGATGGGATTGCTGTGGGAATCGAGCATAAATCATTGCCAATTACCGCGGTACAATTTCATCCTGAATCCATTGCCACCATGCGCGAAGAAGTAGGTTTTAAATTAATAAAAAACACTATCTCTCAGCTCAACAGCATATGTTGCTGAGCTTATGGGACATAGTCCAATAGAGAGGGGAAGATAAAAACTAAAAACATTAACAAATCAATTAAGCCTCGGCATCCGTCCGCCAGAGGCTTTAACTTATTTTTTAGTTGGATACGAATTGTCGAAACAAGCTGTACAGCAGCCCCTGTTGACCCCCTGTGGCATGAAATTTATAGATTCGAGCATACCTGTTTTGCTTAGAAAATATAACGAGTCCGCATTTATCTTTCTGCACATTTCTTCAAGCGTAAGTGTCGCGGCAATCAGATCTTTTCGCTCCGGCGTGTCAATGCCGTAAAAGCACGGGTTTATAAAAGGCGGCGACGAAATGCGCACGTGCACCTCCGTAGCGCCTGCCTCGCGTAGAAGGTTAACGATCCGTAGCGACGTCGTACCACGTACGATGGAGTCGTCAATCAAGACGACTCGTTTGCCTTCCACAACTTTGCGGACCGCGCTAAGCTTCATTTTGACTCCTTGTTCTCGTAACTCTTGGCTAGGCTGGATAAAAGTCCGGCCGATATAACGGTTTTTAATCAGGCCAATCTCGTAAGGAATTCCGGTCTGTTCTGCAAACCCGATTGCCGCTGAGATCGACGAATCCGGCACGCCCGTAACGATATCGGCAGAAATAAACGATTCTTTTGCAAGTTTTTTGCCCATTCGCTTACGCGCCGAGTGAATGTTAATACCATTAATATCCGAATCTGGACGGGCAAAATACACATATTCCATCGCGCATATCGCATGGCGTGATGGCTTTGCGAAGCTGTCTTTGCACATAACGTTTTTGCGATCAAGCACAAGCAACTCGCCCGGCAGAACATCGCGTAAGTAGGTGGCGCCGACCACATCGAACGCACAAGTTTCCGATGCGAATAAGTACGCACTTCCTAGCTGTGCAATCGTAAACGGCCGAATGCCGTTCGGATCGCTTGCGGCGATCAGTTTGTCGTTTGTCAGTATGAGGAACGCAAATGCTCCGACGAGCTGGGACAGTGCGTCCTTGACAGCTTCAACAATATCATCGTGCTTAGAACGGGAAATCAGGTGGGCCAGCACCTCCGTGTCAGATGACGTTTGGAAGATGGAGCCAGATTTTTCAAGTCTTGATTTGATTTCCAAGGCGTTGACAATATTACCGTTTGTTGCAATCGCAAGGTCGCCTTCGCGGTATTTGAATATGAGCGGCTGCGCATTGGCCAGCTTGCTTTCGCCTGCCGTTGAATAACGCACATGCCCGATAGCACTATGACCAGTCAGATCGTGAAGGTTAGACTCGTTGAACACTTCCTTTACGAGACCCATACCGCGTGAATAATGAAATTCTCCTTGATTATTCGTGCAGATGCCAGCGCTTTCCTGTCCCCGGTGTTGAAGCGCATGCAACCCATAGTAGCAGAGCTGCGCAGCATCAGGATGGCCCCAGACACCGAACACGCCGCACTCCTCGCCAAGTTTATCGAAAATGGAGTTCTTCGCGTTCATGCCTTCGTTATAATAATCTCCTGACCAATTTACTTCATCTGACATGGAATTTCGTCCTTCCAAATAGCTTCTAGTGTCCGAACTTGTGACTCGATGACTCTCACACCGTTAACGGCGATGTTCAGCGTTTTGCCTTCTACTTTCCCGATCGTTTGTACCTTTAAATCACGTGACGCGATAAGCCTTAGTAGCTTATCGGCCTTATCCGGTGATGTGGAAAGTAGAATCCGCGACTGGCTCTCGCTAAACAATGCGAAGTCTGGGCGCAGGCCAATTTCCAAGTCGATCGATGCGCCGACTTCGCCGGACATGCACGATTCCGCTACTGCGACGGCCAGGCCGCCTTCCGACAAATCGTGCGCCGATTTGACAAGCCCTTCACGGATGGCGCTAAGGATAGCACTAAGCAACTTCTTCTCGAGTGCGAGATCTATCTGCGGCGGATGGCCTTCCGTCACGCCATGCACCGCGTATTGAAACTCGGACCCGCCAATCTCTGCCTTCGTTTCGCCAACAAGGACAATTACGTCACCCTCGTCTTTAAATCCTTGTGTTGTGATATAATCAATGTCTTGGATGAGGCCGACCATGCCGACGACCGGCGTCGGATAGATTGCGCCCTTCGGCGTTTCGTTATAGAGCGATACATTCCCACCGACAACAGGCGTTTCCAGAACTCGGCAAGCATCCGCCATGCCTTCAACTGCATGCTCCATTTGCCAAAAAATTTCCGGTTTTTCCGGGTTTCCGAAGTTCAGGTTATCCGTAATTGCCAACGGCTCAGCGCCGGAACAAACGATATTGCGCGCAGCTTCCGCAACGGCAATTCGTCCGCCAACTTCTGGATCGAGGTACACAAAACGTCCGTTGCAATCTGTCGTCATCGCCAGCGCTTTTTTCGTGCCGCGAATGGCCACGACAGCGGCGTCGGAGCCAGGAGGAACCGCGGTGGACGTATTAACCATATAGTCATATTGATTGTAAACCCACTCTTTATTTGCCACAGTCGGGGATGCCAGCACTTTGGCCAATGCGCCATTCAAATCCTTTACTTCCTCATAACGCAGTGTATCGACGGAAGCATTCGTTTCGTAATAGGCTGGTACTTTCGATGGCTTATTATAGATCGGACACTCGTCTACGAGCGCCGTAATCGGCATGTCGCCGACTATTTCACCATTATGGAAAAGTTTCAATCGACCGTCGTCCGTCACTTTTCCAACCTTTTTGCAAATCACACCCCAACGTTCGAATATTTCCATCGCCTGCGCTTCATCCTTTTGATTGATAACGAACAGCATCCGTTCCTGCGATTCAGAGAGCATCATTTCGTATGGCGTCATGCCCGTTTCGCGTTGCGGTACTTCGTCGAGGTATAACTCCATGCCATTGCCTGCTTTGGAAGCCATTTCGGCCGAGGAGCAAGTAAGACCGGCTGCGCCCATATCTTGAATGCCGAGCACAATGCCGGTGTCGATCAGCTCGAGGCACGCTTCCATAACGAGCTTCTCCATAAAAGGATCGCCAACCTGCACGGCCGGACGCTTCGCTTCGGACGACTCCGTCAATTCTTCAGACGCAAAAGTCGCGCCGTGAATCCCGTCTCTGCCCGTCGCCGGACCGACGTAGTAAACGGGGTTTCCGACGCCCTTGGCGACACCGCGCTGGATTTTATCATGTTCGATGACGCCGACGCACATTACGTTGACGAGAGGATTGCCTTCATAGCTTTCATCGAACATCACTTCTCCGCCGATTGTCGGGATGCCGATGCAGTTGCCGTAGTCGGCAATACCGGAAATGACGTGTTCAAATAAATATTTTGCGCGACTATTCGTTAATGTACCGAATCTAAGAGAGTTAAGCAGCGCCACCGGACGTGCGCCCATCGAGAAAATGTCCCGAACAATGCCTCCGACACCCGTTGCTGCGCCCTCGTATGGTTCAATGGCAGAAGGGTGGTTATGGGATTCGATTTTGAAGGCAGCTGCTAGTCCATCGCCAATATCAACGATGCCAGCGCCTTCACCCGGTCCCATAAGCACTTTCGCTCCGCTGGTTGGGAACCGTTTTAACAGGTTCTTGGAGTTTTTATAGGCACAATGCTCGGACCACATAACAGAGAAAATGCCGGTTTCTACGTAATTCGGCTTGCGCCCGAGAAAACAACAAATTTTCTCGTACTCGTCGTCCGAAACGCCCATCTGTTTATAAATTTTCTGTTCCGCAATTTGGTCTGCAGTCGGTTCTTTATCGGACAACTGTTGCTTCCCCATGTTTTTCCCTCCATGTGTTTAAAATCGAATAGAACATTCTTCTGCCGTCACTTGAGCCGAGCAATTCATGCACTGCTCTCTCTGGATGCGGCATCATACCTATGACGTTGCCTCGCTTGTTGCTCACACCCGCGATATCGTCGGTCGATCCGTTCGGATTAGCTCCTTTTTTGTAGCGAAAAATAATTTGATTATTTGCCTGCATCTCTTCGAGCGTTGCATCATCTACATAATAATTGCCTTCGCCGTGCGCGATCGGAATGGTGATTTCCTCGTTCTGAGAGTAAGCCGTTGTAAACGGGGTGTTGTTGTTTTCGACGATCAATGCCGTTTGGTGGCAGCGAAACTTTAACGTATTGTTGCGCAGCAGAGCCCCGGGCAGCAAACCGGCTTCGGTCAAAATTTGGAAGCCGTTGCAGACGCCGAGTACATAAGTGCCTCTCTCGACAGCTTCAACGAGCGCTTTCATGACTGGCGAAAAACGCGCAATTGCTCCACAGCGCAAGTAGTCGCCAAATGAGAATCCACCTGGCACCAATATGCAATCATATGCGGATAAATCCGTCGCCGTATGCCAGATGTAGTCAGCCGGTTGCTGGATGCTGTCTCTCACAGCATTGTACATGTCTTTATCGCAATTCGATCCTGGAAAGACAAGAACGGCAAATTTCATGGATCATACCTCCTTATAAATTGATTAAGCCAATTCGTATCTGTAGTCCTCGATAACAGTGTTAGCAAGCAATAATTCGCACATCTCTTTAATTCGAATTTCGGCTGCAGCACGGTCATTCGTGTCTAGATCCAGTTCCAAGTATTTGCCAATGCGTACCTTGCTGACTTCATCGAAACCCAGCGAATGAAGTGCACCTTGAACAGCGCTCCCTTTCGGGTCAAGCACGTTCTCTTTAATTGTGACATATACAGTAGCTTTCATATGAAAATTAACCTCCTAATTTTTTGGGATAGGCAGTATAGGCGAGGCCGTTAATCAGAATCTATTTATATAAAGCCAAAGCAGGCATATCCGGGTTATATCGCTCAAGGGTGACACTATCCTTTATTGTTCGATTTAAAGAACAATAAAAGTCCAGAAAAAGAGCCTAAACGGCCATTTTCCGAACTTGGTCAAGAAATGTGGATACCTCGGTTCTGCGTCATCCCGAATCTCCTATAATACGGTTTTCCGAATTTATGACGGCAGCACTTGAAAGCCGCGCAGCCTGGAATTTTGATGGTTTCCGGGTAGATTCTTTAGGCCATATCCTGATAGCATACGAGATTTTTTATTCATTTATTCTAACAATATCTGCAGTAAGTTTAACAGTTAGGAGTGAAAGCTGTCAATTAAAAAACGAACATTTTAAAGATAATGTATTACTAATGTTTGCCTTTAAAACACTTTGAGTAAATTTCATACTCTTACTTTAGGGTGGAATCGTTTTTTGTGGAAGTTTTCATATCTTGCTATTTAAGCTGGTATATGTTTTTTTTATCTGTAATCAATGTACAATTTAACTAGAGGTGATGGCATGATGATGACAAAACCAACAGAAGAACAAAAAAAGGCGATTATCGAAAATGATAAGCGTCATGATAATCAATTCTTTTATGCAGTAAAAACAACGAAAATATTTTGTAGGCCTTCTTGTAAATCAAGGGTACCAAATTTTGATAATGTCACTATTTTCAGGCACGCGGAAGATGCATTAGAAGCAGGATATAGACCATGTAAAAGGTGTAAATCAGGTGGTAGTCGTTTACCCGATGAGGAATGGATAGCACATGTTGAAATGTATATAAAAGAGAATTATCAAAAGCCTTTAACCTTAGATTATATAGCAGATCATTGTCATGGCAGTTCCTATCATCTGCATCGTGTTTTTAAAAGTATAAAAGGAATCACTCCGTTGGAATATTTACAACAGACTAGGATGAACAAGGCGAAAGAATATTTAGTTCAAACCGACCTGCCTATAAAAGAAATTGGTGGATTAGTTGGGATTCCTAATGCTACACGATTTTCAACTTTATTTAAAGAGAATAATAATCAGACTCCCAGTCATTACAGAAAAAATAATAAAAAGAAGGTGCTTAAAGATGAAAAATGAACAAAATCAATCCGTTTATTATGGAAAAATAAATCACAAAGGTTGGCCAATTTTTATTGCAGCAACTGATAAAGGTTTATGCTTTGTTGGTTCTTTAAATGATGGAATAGACGAGTTGAAAAATTGGGTAGATAAAAACAGATCTAACGCAATGCTTGTAGAAAATAAAGAGAACATTAGTCCATACGTTTACCAACTGGAGGAATATTTCGATGGGAAAAGAAAATCCTTTGATGTTCCTCTCGACTTGAAAGGTACACTTTTTCAAGAATCTGTATGGAAGGCATTGCAAAATATCCCCTATGGAGAAACCGTTTCTTACGCTGATGTTGCTGATAAAATTGGCAATCCGAAAGCTGTACGGGCGGTTGGTGCGGCTAATGGAGCTAATCCGGTAATGATTGTTGTTCCATGCCATCGAGTCGTTGCTAAAAGTGGCCAATTAACGGGATTTCGTGGTGGCTTAGAGATGAAAAAAGCGTTGCTTGCACTTGAAAAGTCGAATAAGATGGGGGATTAGAACAAGGTGAGAACTTGGAAAGAAGACAAGTCAGCAGATTTTGATTGAAGTACCAGAGGTTTTTGATTTTAAGATTAATCTGGATTATTTGCAAAGAGAACCAAATGAATGCATGTAATGAAATGAAAGACAAGGGCATTTATCTTTTCTGTTTGCTATATTGCTGTTTTCAGGGATTGTCCTACTCCCTGTTATAGATGGGAAAATAATTAGAACCTATGTATGTACAACTGATATAATGAATTAAATTGGAATATACAGAGGTGTTACATGAACAATATCCCTATTAAAAATAGACTAATAGAATTGCTTGTTGATTATTTAATAATAATTGCATACTTGGTTATGTTATTAATTGTTAACTTGGGGATCAATTTTTTAATTTTTAAGGGAATTCCAGAATATACAGAAATACAAGCTCAACTAATAGCAACACTAACATCCGTGATACCAATCATCCTTATTTTTTCATACTTAGACTATTTCAAAAAAGGGTCTATTGGAAAAAGAGTATCTGGATTGAAATTGACTTACACAAATCACAGATTTAGCTCAAGTTTATTAAGAAATATTATAAAGTTTATGCCGTGGCAATTAGGACATGTAGGTGTTATCCATGGAGTATATAGTGATTTTGATCTGACTGCAATCATTATCGCAAATAGTGGAACCTTCCTTGGATTAGTCCTGTTGTTCATGGGATTATTTAGAAAAGATAAACGTCATTTAGGTGATTTAATAGCAGGTACAAAAGTAAAATTACAATGACGGATTCCAATTTATCTTATTAAAATCAATTATTTCTAGGGCATTCGGATTATCGATAGAAAATACTATAGCTAATTGTAGTGTATGACAGGCCATTTAATTAAATAAGAAGAGTGGAAGACATTGAAGAACCAACTATGCAGGAAATTCGCTATTTGGATAAGCTGATCGATGAGTTAGCAAAGGGAAAAGCGATGGAGAAGATTTTGTGGAAATAATAATTAAAATTCCTATTATCCGTAATTAAAATAATAGGTGCGTAAGTTTAGTTTATAACGGGAGAACAAATACAGATACTTCCACATCATTTCCCGAATACCTATTTGCTATTAAGCAGCAGACGAAAAATCTGCTGTTTTTTATGTTTATTTTTCGGAAAAAGGATTTAATGGTTTATGAGCCAAAAAAACTTTGAAGGCAAAAAGCCATATGGCTTTCTAAATCCGTATTGACCTATCTGTTCCGATCAAAAGTAACGTATACAGGAAAACCTGTGAAAAAAAACAGACATTAAATGAAAGCTTACCGCCGTTTGGAGTGAGATCTATGTTTTTCCGATTAAATATCTAGAAAAAAATCTCGTCTTTAACCATGATGGGGAATGTCTTGCCTCTTATGAACTGCTTCCTTACAATTATTCTTTTCTATCTCCAGAAGAAAAAAACAGGTACGTGATCATTTTCTTCAATTGATCTCTCAAAATCAAGACGGGAAAATCCATTCCTTACAAATTAGTACAGATAGTGGTATTCGTTTGTTCATGAGCGCAGTAAGGAGTTAGTCACTGAAGATTACAGGACATTGCTTATGAGCGAATCGATGACCAAACCGAAGCCTTAGTATCCATGATTGGAGAACATCAAGTAGACTACCGTTTCACTTGCTTGAAATGTATCTTTTTATGTCTGTAAATTTGAGGCGTGTTTGTTTTCCGTTTACCGTCTGTTTACTTTGTAATTTTATAATCATCTTGAAAATACCGATAAGGTAATTTTAATGATGATAGGAAGGAAGCAGATATGAATAAAATGCCAGTTGTTCAACTGAAAAATGCAACAAAAAGAATTAGAGGGAAAAATATTGTTGATAATCTTACTTTTGATGTTCTTGCCGGAGAGGTATTCGGCTTTTTAGGCCCTAATGGTGCAGGAAAAACAACCACTATCCGTATGATGGTAGGACTGATAAAACTTAGTCAAGGCGATATTATGATTAAGGGCCACAGCATCAAAAAAGACTTTAATAAGGCAATCCAAAATGTAGGAGCTATTGTTGAGAATCCTGATCTGTACAAGTATTTGACAGGGTATCAGAATTTGAAGCATTATGCCCGAATGCTTCCCAGCGTTTCCAAATCCCGCATTGATGAAATTGTAGAGACTGTGGGACTAAAGGAAACGATTCACGATAAAGTCAAAACCTATTCCCTTGGAATGCGTCAACGGTTAGGCATTGCGCAAGCTCTTTTACATCGTCCTTCGCTTCTGATTTTGGATGAACCGACGAACGGTCTTGACCCTGCGGGGATTCGCGAATTGCGTGATTATCTGAAAAAGCTTTCTCACGAGGAGGGCGTTGCCGTTTTTGTTTCAAGTCATTTGCTTTCCGAAATGGAATTGATGTGTGATTGGGTGGGTGTTCTGCAAAATGGAAAGCTGGTCAGCATTCAAAGTATACAGGATTTTGTCCATAATAGCGGGGGTTCTCGCATATGTGTCACCGTGGAACCAGTTCAAATGGAACAGGCGAAAAGATTGATCGCTGCTTTGGGCAAAACAGCTTCACCGACAGGAGATCAGGGGAAATTGTTGATTCAAATGAATAAAGACCAAATCCCAACAGTTAACAAGCTCTTAATGGATGCGGGCATTCAGGTATATAGCATCCAAATGCAGGAACAGACTTTGGAAGATAAATTTTTGGAGATAACGGAGGACAAGAAGTGAGGGGATTAGTTGTCAACGAAAGTATGAAAATATATAACCGAAAACTTACATGGATTCTGCTATTGCTGTTGGTTGCCATCGTCATAGGTGCGTCTGTCCTTGGCAAAATTAACAATACGGATTCGCAGGATTGGCGAACTGAAACGACACAATTTGTTCAACAGTATGAAGAACGCTTAAAAATCTCGGAACTATCTCCTATGTTGCGAGCCGATGCTGAAAACAAGTTGAAGATAGCAGAATATCGATTGGAAAACAACATACCCGCTCCCTCCAATAATCCGTGGTCAGCTCTATTGACTTTCTCTGGCTTGGTGGAAATGGTCATGGTTTTTGCCATTGTCATTGCAGCGGACATGGTCGCCGGAGAATACACGGCCGGAACGATGAAGCTTTTACTGATTCGCCCCCACAGCCGCACGAAAATCCTGTTTTCAAAGTATATCGCTGTGTCTCTGTTCGCCGTGGTTATGTTGGCGCTATTGGTTGCATGTGGATATGCGACGAACGCTTTGCTTTATGGAGTGGGTGGTACTCATACTACTGATTTATTCTTGAATCAACAGGGGCAAATTGTTCAGCAGAATGTCATGATGCAGGTAATAAAGATGTACGGTTTGAGCATTTTCCCAGTTATAGGCTATGTAACCCTTGCTTTTGCTATATCGACAGTTTTGCGCAATAGCGCCCTTGCGGTTGGAATATCACTGTTTATTATGATAGCGGGCAATTCCATGATTGAAGCTACGGCTAAAATGGAATGGTTAAAATACCTTCCCTTCGCCAACAGTGACATCAGCTTGTATATTTTTCACCTTCCGGCCAGACCTGAAATGACGTTGGGCTTTTCAATTTCCGTATTGCTTGTATACATCTTCACACTGATACTCATAAGTTGGACGGTTTTCAAAAGGCGTGATGTGTCTATATAATGTTTATTCTGTAAGGTTTAGTAGAAATTATCATAATAAGAAAGGAGAAAGGGAGGATGCGCCTACAAAAAATACTTATTGTTGATGATGAACCTGGCATTGTAAAGATGTTGGAAACCATTCTTCGCAAAGAAGGGTATACTTCTATCGGTTCCGCTTTCACAGGTCAGGAAGCAATGGAAAAAATCATCCGAAATTCGTATGATTTAATCGTACTGGATGTCATGCTACCCGATACGGACGGATTTCAATTGTGCCAGGAAATTCGTAAGCATACTTCTGTTCCCATATTATTTCTTACTGCCCGTTCAGGAGATTTAGATAAGTTGACCGGTCTTGGAATTGGAGGAGATGATTATATTACAAAGCCCTTTAATCCCTTAGAGGTTGCCGCCCGTATCAATGTTCAATTTCGAAGACAGGAACAATATCAAAATGCTTTGCAGACAACGGAGGTTTATCATTTTGGCTCCGTTGTTATTGACAAAAAGGCTGGGCAATTGTGGGTAGACGGGAAAGAAGTACCTTGTCCGGCTAAAGAATTTGAACTTTTGCTTTTCTTAGCCGACCATCCAAATCAGGTATTTACCGCAGGCCAGTTATACGAGCATGTATGGGGATATGACAGCATCGGTGATGAAAAAACGGTCGCCATTCACATCATGCGTCTACGTAAAAAAATAGAGAAAGATGTAAAAAACCCTTCGCTCATTGTCAATCTAAGGGGAATCGGTTACAAGTTTGTTCCGCCTGGAGAGTCGATATGAAAATAAACATTACAAACGGTAAGTTGATTGTGCGTTTTACTTTAAATTTTATGCTACATCAAATATTACTGTTCTTAGCCGTTTCACTGCCAGCGGTTTTCTATATTGTTGTGCTCAAGCAGCCCGAAAAACTCTTTATCGTTAATCTTACAACCGGGGCAATTATTGCTGTTTACTTTCTGTATTGCCTGTTTTATGGATATTATGTTGCGTGGCCAATGGCTGATATTTTGGTGAAAATCAAAAAGTTATCAAGCGGTGAGTTTCTTACTCTTGCCAAGAAAAAGCGTTTTCCTTCTTTTTCCACCCGCCTTTACCGGGAAGTTTATGCGAATCTTGA
The DNA here is from genome assembly GCF_003097615.1 of Pueribacillus theae. Classification (NCBI taxonomy): domain Bacteria; kingdom Bacillati; phylum Bacillota; class Bacilli; order Caryophanales; family Bacillaceae; genus Pueribacillus; species Pueribacillus theae. The sequence goes on along the minus strand of NZ_QCZG01000002.1, from coordinate 21,851 downwards.
ATCACTTTCTGTGACTCTCCAAGAAAATGAGCGGAAACGGAGGGAGTTTGAGCAATTGGGGCAGGAATGGGCAGCAGGTGTCACCCATGACTTAAAGACTCCTTTATCTTATATCTCCGGGTATACGGACATGCTTTTGTCGGATGAACATAAATGGAGCGTAGACGAAAAGAGAGAATTTCTGCAACTTATCCGAGATAAGTCCGCTCATATGAAGGAACTTATCAATGACCTTGGAATTGCCTTTCGAATGGATCAGGCCATTGGCATCAAGTTCTCCTCTCAAAAAATAGAGTTGGTGGAGCTAATTCGCAGAGTGGTTGCAGAAGCAGCAAATATGCCTTCTGAAAAGGACAACCGCTTTGAAATACTTGGAGAGGAAGAACCTCTTCATGTAATGGGTGATATGGGGTTATTGAAAAGAGCCTTTTCAAACCTGTTGATAAATGCGGTTGTTCATAATCCAGCGGGTACATCAATTGTAGTGCGCATAAAAAGTAATTCTTATGCAGAAGTTCAGATAACGGACAATGGAAAAGGAATGGATGAGCAGAGCGTTTCTCATCTATTTGATCGATATTATAGAGGGACTTCGACAGATACTCCCACAGGCGGGACGGGACTTGGCATGGCGATTGTCAAGCAGATTGTTACCGCACATCAGGGGACGGTTGACGTAAAAAGCAAGTTAGGGCAAGGGACATCTATTATCGTTCGGTTACCACATTGGGGAAATTTGGAAATAAGTTGACCTTATGGCCAACCTATTTAAGGAGGCGCTTCAATATCTTAGGCAGCGTTTATCAACAATCTAAAAGCCGTTGTTTTAGTTGTCTATTCTGTGACAGATTAAGTAACGGCGGTTTGATATGGCCGCCGTTACTTTTCAAAAATCAGGATTTCGGAGAGTGTATTAAGTGCGCCCTTTTTTAGGACAAGGCGGTATGAAGGAGGATACTGTCGTGTTTATTTGCTTTTTTTCTGATTTGATACTATGCTACATATTAAAAAAGGTCTTGAAGTTCTTCTATGGGATGTTACAGCTATGAACCTACCTACACAAATTACATAATATGATATATAAAATCTTATGCCCGGCTAGCTTATGTTCAGTTGGGCTTTTTTGTCTAATAAGATTTTTTTCAAAAAAAACTGCTCCTATTTTCGGCATTTTAGAAAAATGCTTGTTGAGGGTTATGAAAGGGGAAATCAACACTCGCCTTAGCAGTTGCGAAGGGAGCTGAATGCATGGAACCTGCTCGTACCCAGTGGCAAGTGCGCTGCGTTTTTAATAGTTTCTTGCAAAGAAGCTATGAAAATCGTTGGACAGCATTATGGAAGCTACATGGCAAGCCTATCCATGCGCAAGCTCCGTGAAGAGCGTGGGAACACCTATTGGGGCATGGATGATGACACACGTGATCGCTTACGTTCAAAGCTTATGCCGTCTGTTTTGTCATATCAAAGTGTGCCATGAGCAATTAAAAAGCCCTAAAAACCTGTGTTACCAAGGCTTTTAGGGCGCCAGTTACTACTCCCAAACTCTTGTTAAAAACGTTAAATACTACTTCATCATGATATACTGTAGATAAGGCAGTTATAATGGAATAAGATTGAACTTCTATTAGCTAGTTACTGAAAGAAGAAAAGTGCGTTTCCGTTGTTTCAGAAACGTCCCCGTTAATTTAAGTACAACACGTCACAAAATAGGCCCAAATAATAAAAAAATATCATTTTATTTATTTTACTCAGGTTTCTCTCCGAATTTTTTGCCGAAATTCTCAATCATATCAAGTATTGGGATAAATTCACACCCTTTAGTTGTTAATGAATATTCAACACGTGGAGGTACCTCAGGAAAAACCTCTCGTTTAATTAATCCATCTGTTTCTAATTCTCTCAACTGTTTTGTAAGAGAACCTTGTGAAATGTCCCATAAAAAGGCTTTAATTTCGCTATAACGACGTTCTTTTGTTTTTAAAAACCAAAGAATAAGATACTTCCAGCGTCCTGAAAGCATATTTTGGGTATACGCAATACCATAAACGTCTCTTTGCTCCTTAATAAACTCTTTTTCAAATCCATCCTTACATATTCTAGCCATACTTACATCCCTTTTCTTCTATAAAGTACAAAAAAGTGTACTATGTCATTTTTTATTGCCTACTTTAAAAATAAAAGTAATGGGTTCATTATATTATATATAATCAAAACACTCAATTACCTTTTTGCTTTTAAAAAAAGAAGGTAGACAATTTCTTGTTGAGACTATTGGAAAATTTCATAGCTGATATTGAATCATAATTAAACAAAATTATATTTAGGAGGAACAATAATGAGATTTGGAGTTATAGGTGCAGGACCAATAGGGACAACTATTTCCAAAAAATTAGTTGAAAATGGACATGATGTTAAAATTGCGGATGCCCGAGAAATTGAGCGTTTAGAAGGAAAAGAGATTGCTGGAATACCTGTGAGTGTAGAGGATGTAATAACTAATATTAATGTTCTTATAATATCTATCCCTCTTCATGTAATACCAAGCATTCGCAACATTGTAGATAAAGCTGGAGAAGAAGTAATCGTTGTAGACACTTCAAATTATTATCCTTTTAGAGACAATAAAATTGAAGAAATTGAAAACGGAATGGTTGAAAGCGTTTGGGTTTCAAATCAATTAGGTAGACCTATTATTAAAGCCTTCAGCAATCTATTAGCTTATACTTTAGAAAATAAAGGAACCCCCGAAGGGACTAGTGGTCGCATTGCCATGGCAATTGCAGGTAATGACCTATCGCAAAAGCAAATAATCATAAACCTAGTAAATGAGCTGGGCTTCGATGCAGTGGATAGTGGCTCTTTAACTGATTCCTGGAGACAACAGCCAGGAACTCCTGCATACTGCACAGAACTGACAAAAGAAGAACTAACGGAAGCATTGAAAAAGGCAGATAAAGAAAAAGCCCCATTCCTACGGGATAAGGCAATGGAGCAGTTTTCAGATGGTATTTCACATAAAGATATTGTGAATATAAACAGAGAAACATATAATTCATAATTTAGGAAACCTATACTGAGGATAAAACGGTACCCCTTTTTTTTATAAACGGTACAACTTTATTTCAACTACACATTAAACAACTTTATTATGAATTAAACGACTTTTTTTACTCAACAATTAAAATATCCCCACAAAGTGAGGCCTTGGCTTCGATGCTTACTCAGACTTTGCGGGGAGCCCCGATAAACTTATACTTTCTAATATGTTAAACAAAATTCCCTACCAAATTTTATTTTTGGTAGGGTTTTTGGTAGGGAACCATATTATTTTTAATCAATTTGTACATTTAAGGCTAGGTTAAACACTGTCAGATAGGCGTTCTCTCTTCAAATCAAGTTAGCCTTTTATTCCCACTCAATCGTCGCCGGCGGTTTCGATGTAATATCGTATACGATACGGTTAACATTTTCCACTTCATTGACGATTCTCACAGATACTTTTTCCAACACTTCCCATGGCATACGGGCCCAATCAGCTGTCATGCCGTCGATGGACGTCACTGCGCGAATGGCGATAGTATGTGAGTATGTCCGTTCATCGCCCATAACGCCAACACTCTTTATGTTCGGCATTACGGTGAAATATTGCCAAATTTCACGTTCAAGTCCCGCGGATGCGATCTCTTCTCGCAATATCGCATCCGACTCCCTTATGATATGGAGCTTCTCTTCCGATACTTCGCCAAGAATGCGGATCGCTAGTCCCGGTCCCGGGAAAGGCTGCCTCCATACGATGGCAGGGGGCAAACCGCATTCTTCACCGACTTTGCGAACCTCATCCTTAAATAATGTCTTTAACGGCTCAACTAGCTCAAAGTTGATATCTTTTGGCAAGCCGCCGACATTATGATGTGACTTAATCGTCTGTGTTGTCGCTGTGCCACTCTCAACAATATCTGTATATAGTGTGCCTTGAGCCAAAAAATCGAATTGGCCGAGTTTTGCGGACTCTTCTTGGAAACAGTAGATAAATTCGTTTCCGATAATTTTCCGCTTCAACTCTGGGTCGGGCACGCCTTTCAGCTTGCTTAAAAAGCGGTCGCGGGCATCGATTTTGACAACCTTCATTCCAAGTTTGCCGACGAACGTTTCCATAACGTTTTCAGACTCGTCCTTGCGTAATAATCCGTGATCGATAAACATGCAAGTAAGTTGATCACCTATTGCTTTGTGAACAAGTGTCGCCACTACGGATGAATCGACGCCTCCACTGAGTGCGCAAAGAACTTTACGGCGGCCTATTTGCTCTCGAATTTTACGTACCGTATTTTCGATAAACGTCTCCATATTCCAATTTCCTGAACAGCCACACACGTTATAAATAAAGTTACCAATCATTTCATTTCCGTGAACCGTATGCCGAACCTCCGGATGAAATTGTACAGCGTAAAAGTTTTTCTCAGGATTGCTCATCGCTGCGACAGGCGTGTGCTCAGTGCTTGCATCAACAACGAACCCATCTGGTAACTCCGCAACATAATCGCCGTGGCTCATCCACACAACTTGCTTACGATCCAGGTCTTTCACAAGCTTTGCGCTACTTATGAATTCAATTTCTGACTTGCCATACTCGCGCTTGCTGGCTTTCTCGACTTTACCCTGCAATTGATGAGACATCAACTGCATACCATAGCAAATCCCCAAAATCGGCAGACCTAAATCATATATGTCTTGATCCAAATAAGGGGCATCTTCGCTGTATACAGATGCCGGGCCGCCTGAAAACACGATGCCGCGAGGTTTTAATTCGCGGATTCTTTCAACTGGTGTATTAAATGGCAGCAATTCACTGTACACGCCTAAATCGCGAATACGCCTCGCTATCAATTGGTTGTATTGTCCCCCAAAATCGAGAACGACGATTAGTTCATCCGGCTTTGACATTGTTAATCCCCTTTGTATATGATGTTTAAGCCTATCTATCAGGCCATTACTAGATTCATTTTGCACCTGCAAATTAAATCTTTTTTTCCCTAAAAGCACTTTTAGTGTTTTATATCATACAGTAAAAAACTGCTTTAATACAAGTTTTTTTACTGGCTTCATGTCTTAATGTGTGCATAAGCTAGTAGATAGGTCCTTTTGTAATTCTTGTGGGGATGAAGAAAAACCCCCACTCATGGAAGCCGCCTGATTCAAAGGTTGTATATTTTTAAAGCTTTCGGTAAAATAACTCATCAGAAACTCTGTTGCAAAAAAGCCGCTTTTCGGAACCTGTGCCGGACTTATCGTATTGGCAGAACGGATTAAAGGCCAAGAGACTGCACATTTGCAATTAATGGAATGTAAAGAATATAAGCTAAGACAAAGGTTTTTCGTCGGTTGTATCGGGTAATACTATCAGCTGCTTGGAGGTTGAAGTTCTGCCGTATCACTAACATACAAGAAAGGAGTACCGCCATGCTTCATCTTTCTCCTGACCTATATGAATTGAAACCGGGATTTGCTACGATTCATTGTGAACCGGGCTGGCAATGGCGAAAGCGTGATTTTCCTATGCCCGATTATGATTTATTTTATGTGTGGGGCGGGGAGGGAGTCTTGACACTAAACGGCAAACAATTTAATCTACAACCCCAAAGCTGCTTTCTATTTAGGCCAGGAGATGAAACAACCGCCACGCATAACCCACAGAAGCCACTGACGCTAACTTACATTCATTTTGACGTAAATGGATCCGTTAAATTAATTCCACAGCCACATCGAATCGTTAAGGATTTTATCAGCTTCGAATCGTTGCTCACCCGCTATGTTCGCCTGTTCCTTATTAATACATTTGGAGCAGAGATTGAAGCTAAACTTGTCCTGAAGCAATTGATGATCCATTTATTGCGGGAGGAACAAGAGAAAGAAGTAAAAACGGCTAATGTTAGCTTTAATCTGATTGAAACGATTGAAGAAATAGCTAATTTTGTTCAACAACACCCTGGACAGCAGCATACCGTAGAAAGTTTGGCTGCACGCGCCAACTTGTCTCCTAAATATTTTTCTCAAAAGTTTAAAGAAATTATTGGACAGACCGTTCGAACATATATTGTCCATTCAAGAATTAAACGAGCGGAGCATTTGCTTCATTTTGCTGGAATGACTGTGACGGAAGCCGCTGAAGCCCTTGGTTATAATGATTTACATTTCTTTAGCAGACAATTTAAACAATACACAGGAAAAAATCCTTCAGAAGTCCGCTAATTTGCATCCTTGCCATACTGGCAACTCAGTGCAAATCCCAAATGCAAGATTTCTGAACGTATCAAGAAAAAAGGATGGTACCCTGGTCGATTCTGACCTTTTGGGGCATCCTTTTTTCTTTTTTTGAAACCGAAAAAAGTGCAAACATTCATACAATCGGTCTAAATAAAAAAAGTCACTGGAGTGTTACTCTATTTAAACAGAATCTTTGTTTGAAATGGAGGGGAACTGATGCAACAAATGCGGACACCTAAAAAACAAGGGTTGTACGACCCTCAATTTGAGCATGACGCTTGTGGGATTGCCATGCTTGTTAACATAAAAGGCAAGAAGACTCATACCATCGTGGCTGACGCCTTAACTGCGCTTGAGCGTATGAATCACAGAGGTGGTCGGAGTGAGGATCAGAAAATAGGGGATGGTGCCGGTGTAATGACCGAACTGCCTCATGAATTGTTTAAGCAGGAGTGGAAACACCGTGGCAAACAACTTCCTCAGCCAGGACAATATGGTGTTGGAATGTTGTTTCTTCCCAATGAACCTCATGTTCGCCAGCTTTGTGAAGATATCATTGTTTCTGCCATCAATGAGGAGAAGTTACAATTGTTCGGCTGGCGTACGGTTCCAACAAATGACTCCGTGCTGAATACCCAATTTAAAGAAACTCGGCCCTGCATTCGCCAAGCATTTATCACTTCTGTCGTCACATCAGAAGAAGAGAATCAATTCGAGCGGACACTATACCAATTACGCAGACGGATAGAAAGGGAGATCAAGCAACATCTGTCTACAGAAACAGCTGAAACATTCTATGTTCCCAGCCTTTCCTCTAGAACGATTGTCTACAAAGGACTTCTTCTACCGGAACAGCTTAAAGCATTCTATTCTGACTTAAATCACGAAGGCTATAAATCTGCTATGGCCTTGGTCCACAATCGTTTCAGCACCAATACATTTCCGATTTGGAGAAGGGCGCAGCCGAATCGGTTCTCCCTGCATAACGGGGAAATCAATACGATAAATGGCAATGTTAACTGGATGCTGGCAAGAGAAGGATCCTTTCATTCGAAATTATTGCCTGAGTTGGATCAACTCTGTCCTGTGATTGATCCCGAAGGCAGCGATTCAGCGATGTTTGACAATGTATTAGAATTTCTAGTGATGTCCGGATGGTCGCTGCCCCATGCCATGATGATGATGATTCCTGAACCGTGGCACAATATTGACACGATGGACAAGAACAAGAGAGCGTTCTATCAATATCATAGCAGCTTGATGGAGCCTTGGGATGGACCAGCGGCAATGGTCTATACAGACGGACACCAAGTCGGAGCATGTCTTGACCGTAATGGCCTTCGCCCTGTTCGTTTCGTAGTGACAAACGATGATTTCATCTATTTGTCCTCTGAGGTGGGAGTTGTCGATGTGCCCGAAGAAACAATTGTACGAAAAGATTCACTGAGGCCGGGGCAGATGCTGCTCGTTGACATCCGTGAAGGGCTTTTACTGTTAGACAATGAAATCAAAAAGCAAATCATTAACGCAAAGCCTTATCAACAATGGGTTCAACAATATGTCACCAACTTGAGAGACCTTAAAACAGACGTTCCAGAGCAATGTGCGAATGTAGAAACAGAAGCTAGCCTGGAAAATCAAGAACCGTTGCGGCGTCTGCAACAGATTTTTGGCTTCACATATGAAGAATGGAATAAAGTCTTAAAACCGATGGCAGTTGAAGGCCATGAACCGATTAGATCGATGGGCTATGATGCTCCGTTGGCCGTCCTTTCCGACAGGCCACAACTACTATTTAATTATTTCAAACAAAAGTTCGCTCAAGTAACCAATCCTCCAATTGACGCTATTCGTGAGGAACTTGTCACCTCTGTTGAAGTGCTGCTTGGTCCGGAGGGGAATTTGCTTGAGCCCAGGCCGAAAGAATACAAAAAAATACGACTGCAGTCCCCTATTTTGTCAAAGTTCGAGATGAAGCGGTTAAGATTATTGAATTCAACGGATTGGAAAACGACGACTGTTCCAATTGTGTACCCACAACAGGGAATGGAAAGTGAAATGGAAAACGTGCTACATGCCTTGTTGCAAACGGTTGATCAAGAAGTTGAGCAAGGATGTAATATTCTCATTTTGAGTGATATGGGAGTTCATCAGCAGGTGGCTGCCATCCCATCGTTGCTGGCGGTTTCCGCTGTCCACCATCATCTGATTCGCACCGGGCGCAGGAGCAAAGTAAGCCTAATCGTTGAGTCCGGGGAGCCACGGGAGGTCCATCATTTTGCAGCATTACTTGGATATGGGGCAAATGCTGTCTATCCCTATCTCGTCTATGCTTCATTGCCTGCTTTAGTTAGGGAAGAAGGAACAGAGCTATCAATTGAGGAGCTTTACAGGAACTATGTGATTTCTGTGAATAAGGGAATTCTGAAAGTGATGTCCAAGATGGGGATATCAACGCTCCAAAGCTACATCGGCTCAAAAATATTTGAAGCGGTAGGGATTAGTGCAGAAGTAATCGAGCAATTTTTTCCGGGCACCTCTTCACAAATTGGCGGATTGAGCTTGGAAGACATTGCTCGGGAATCTCTATCCAGACACATGAAGGCTTATACAGCTAACTCTGAATCACTCGACAGTGGCTCAGACTTACAATGGCGCCATGACGGTGAAGCCCACCTTTATCGGCCAGAAACAATTCATACGCTACAGCAAGCTTGTCGTACTAACGACTATGGCTTGTATAAAAAATATAGTCAAATGCTGCAGGATGAAATGGATACACAAATTACCTTACGTGGTTTACTAAAATTGAATCCTTCAGATGCCCCGATTTCGATTGAGGAAGTTGAGTCTATACAATCAATCGTTCGTCGGTTTAAAACCGGAGCGATGTCATATGGCTCGATCAGCCAAGAAGCACATGAAGCGATTGCCATTGCCATGAATCGCATTGGCGCAAAGAGCAATTCCGGAGAAGGTGGTGAAGATCCAGAGCGGTTCACCCCGATGCCGAACGGTGATTCGAAATGCAGCGCAATTAAGCAAATAGCTTCGGGAAGATTTGGTGTCACAAGTCATTACCTGGTTAACTCTGACGAAATTCAGATTAAGATGGCACAGGGGGCTAAGCCAGGTGAAGGCGGGCAATTGGCAGGGCACAAAGTTACACCGTCTGTGGCTAGAACAAGAGGCTCGACCCCCGGAATTGAGCTGATCTCCCCTCCGCCTCATCATGATATTTATTCCATCGAAGATCTGGCTCAGCTGATCTATGATCTGAAAAACGCCAATCCACAAGCGAGGATTAATGTGAAGCTTGTTGCCGAAGCCGGGGTTGGAACGATCGCTGCTGGTGTGGCCAAGGCCAAAGCTGACGTGATTCTGATTAGCGGCTTTGATGGTGGAACCGGGGCGGCACCACGTACAAGCATTAAACATGCAGGCATGCCATGGGAGTTAGGGCTAGCAGAGGCGCATCAGGCCTTGATGCTGAACGGATTGAGAAATCGCGTAAGGCTTGAAACCGACGGGAAACTAATGAATGGCCGTGACGTAGTGATAGCCGCTTTATTAGGGGCAGAAGAATACGGATTCTCCACATTGCCGCTTGTCACACTCGGATGTGTCATGATGAGGGTTTGTCATCTGGATACGTGTCCGGTAGGCATCGCGACTCAAAATCCGGAGCTTCGCAAAAAAATGATGGGGAAGCCTGAACATATTGTCAATCTAATGTTTTTTATTGCAAGGGAAATTCGTGAATATATGGCACAGTTAGGATTTAGAACCATGGATGAAATGATCGGGCGCACTGACATGCTCACTGTCTCAGATAACGCCAACTGGAAAACACAGAAGCTGGATATGGCCGCGCTCCTCCATCAGGTGAAAGGTCCGCGAGTGTTTGGACAGGAACAAGACCACGAACTTGATCAAACCTTAGATTACCGTGAGCTGCTGCAAATCGGAAGAAAGGCGTGGGAAAACCAAGAACAGGTTTATGGTGATCTACCAATTTGCAATATGGATCGCGCGGTTGGAACACTGCTAGGGAGCGAGATTACTAGACACTGCGGTATAGAAGGGTTACCGCACCATTCCATCAATATCCGTTTCCAAGGTTCAGCCGGGCAAAGCTTCGGGGCATTTATTCCGAATGGCATGACGTTAATGCTCGAAGGAGATGCCAATGATGCGGTTGGCAAAGGGCTGTCAGGAGGAAAAATCGCGATCTATCCTGCTGCCCGGGCCAAATACGCTGCGGAAAGCAATACAATTATTGGCAATGCGGCTTTCTATGGGGCGACGTCAGGTGAAGCATTCATCCGCGGTAAAGCGGGGGAACGGTTCTGTGTCAGAAATAGCGGCGCAACAGTAGTTGTGGAAGGAATCGGTGATCACGGTTGCGAGTATATGACAGGAGGAACAGCTATTATCCTTGGTGAAGTCGGCAAAAATTTCGCTGCCGGGATGTCCGGAGGTATAGCTTATATTTTAGAAACGCCTAGTGGAAGCTTGCGGGATCGATGCAACCATGAGCTTGTTCTTATAGAAGCATTACAAGAACAAGATGAAGCTGAAAAGAATTATGTAAAAATGCTGATAGAACAACATCTGCAATATACAGGAAGCAAGGTTGCCGAGCGTTTGCTTGAACAATGGGAACAGGGCGCCATTGCACAATTCGTGCGTGTTATTCCTAAAGAATACAAAAGATTGTTGCAATCAACCAATCATTTCAAGCCTCTGCTTTTTAGCAGCTGATATTTGGGATCGGGGTGAAGAAAATGGGAAAAGTTACTGGGTTTATGGAATATAAAAGAAGCCCTCTCCGTTATCGTAATCCTGCGGAGCGGCTTAAAGACTGGCGGGAGGTAGCCTATCTGCCGAATGAAGAAATATTACGGGAGCAAGCATCACGCTGCATGGATTGTGCAGTCCCCTTCTGCCAAAATGGCAGTACACTCTCAGGCATGACAACAGGTTGTCCAGTGTACAATCTGATTCCAGAGTGGAACGATCTTATTTACAAGGGAAATTGGAAAGAAGCATACGAACGTTTAAAAATGACCAATCCATTTCCCGAATTTACGGGACGTGCTTGTCCAGCCCCTTGTGAGGGAGGCTGTGTGGCATCGCTATATGAGTCGCCGGTAACGATTAAAAACATTGAGAGGGCGATTATTGATAGAGCATTCGAAGAAGGTTGGGCTCACCCCTCACCACCTGCCTATCACACGGGCAAAAAAGTGGCCGTCATCGGTTCCGGGCCTGCGGGATTAGCCTGTGCTGCAGAGCTAAACCAAAAAGGACACGATGTGACTGTTTACGAAAGATCGGACCGAATCGGGGGATTACTGACCTATGGCATTCCAAAAATGAAGATTGAACAACATATCGTTGATCGACGTGTGAAGTTACTAGCTGAAGAAGGCGTACGCTTTATTACCGGAGTGGAAGTAGGCAAGCATGATGCCATTGAGCATTTGCGATCTGAATATGATGCCGTTGTGCTATGTATCGGCGCAACTCTTCCGCGTGACTTAACGATTCCAGGCCGTGGGCTACAGGGTATTCATTTCGCCATGGAATATCTTCATTTAAATACGAAGAGCCTGCTTGATTCCAACTTGGATGATGGAAAATACATTTCTGCCAAAGGGCTGGATGTCATCGTCATCGGTGGGGGAGATACTGCCACCGACTGCATTTCAACCGCGCTTCGGCAAGATTGCAAGAGTCTTGTACAATTTGATATTTATCCTCAACGTCCAGATCAACGAAGAAAGGGCAATCCGTGGCCGCAGTATCCGATTATTCATAAGTTGGATTTTGGTCAGGAGGAAGCCATGCAGCGGTTTGGCAGAGATCCGCGATCTTTCGCCACCTCAGCAGTAGAATTTTTAGGTGATGAGACAGGTAGGATTGTCGGTGTAAGAAGTCATTCACTTAACCATCATAAAGAAGTTATTCCTGATACAGAGCAAGTCTGGCCAGCACAGCTCGTTTTGCTGGCAATTGGATTTCAGGGTCCAGAGCCACAGCTTCCAGATAAATTGAACGTACAACTGAATCAACGTTTAACTATTTCAACCAATTCAAGATCATATCAAACCAATGTTGAGGGAGTATTTTCCGCTGGGGATGCCCGGCGGGGACAGAGCCTGATCGTCTGGGCGATCCAAGAAGGAAAAGAAGCAGCAGAAGAGTGTCATCAATATATAACAGGGGTGTCGCCATGAACAAGAATTATATACAGTCGCTTTTTGCAGAGCGCATCGGCGGAAAACAATTCGGTTTAACGAATGAGATCTACAAGTTTGAGAAAATTAAAAGAGTTAAAAAAGAGGCCATGCTCGCTAATCCACATATTGAACTCATTGATTTGGGGGTAGGTGAGCCAGATGCCATGGCAGATGATACGGTTATTCAAGTATTGGATCAGGAGGCCAGAAAACCGGAGAATCGGTTTTATTCAGACAACGGAATTGATGAGTTTAAACAAGCAGCCTCTTCCTATATGCAAAATGTATTCGGGGTCACCGGTCTTGATCCGGATACGGAAATCAACCACGCGATTGGCTCCAAATCCGCTTTGGCAATGCTGCCAACCGCCTTTATTAATCCTGGAGATATCACGCTTATGCCCTCACCTTGTTACCCAGTTTTAGGCACTCATACGAAATATTACGGCGGTGAAGTTGTACATGTTCCGTTGATCGAGGAAAATTCGTTTCTCCCTGACCTGAACTCGTTTGCTACAGAGGTATTAAAACGGGCGAAATTGCTCTATCTAAATTATCCGAATAACCCTACCGGTGCTGTAGCAAACAAGGAATTTTTTGAACAGGTTGTTCAGTTTGCCAAGCAGAACCAGCTTATCGTCGTTCATGATGCCGCTTATGCCGCGCTTGTTTACGATGGTACCAAACCTTTAAGCTTTTTATCGGTTCCCGGTGCAAAGGATGTCGGAGTGGAATTACATTCGTTGTCCAAATCGTTCAATATGACAGGGTGGCGGATTGGGTTTATCGCTGGGAATGCCAGAATTGTCAATGCCTTTGCAACTGTGAAGGACAATAATGATTCTGGCCAATTTATTCCAATTCAAAAAGCAGCAGCATATGCACTTGCTCACCCTGAAATTACGGAACAAACGGTTTTGAAATATTCTCGTAGACATGAAATGCTTAGGCATGTATTGAATTCATGCGGCTTCCGGACTGCCAAGGCGAAAGGTTCGTTTTTCTTGTATATTCAAATTCCGAAAGGCGTTGTCAACGGCCCGCAATTTGAAACGGCCGAACAATTCAGCCAATATTTGCTGAAAGAGCATCTCATCTCAAGTGTTCCGTGGGATGACGCTGGTTCCTACGTAAGATTCTCCGTAACCTACCAAGCGAGCAGCCTTCAAGAGGAAGAACGAATGGCAGATGAAATCAAAGCACGACTCGGGAGAGACGAGTTTATCTTCTAGGGAGGGGAAGTCTGTGTTGTTTACGAAAATGCATGGCCTAGGTAACAAGTATGTTTTTTTCAACCTACTGAACAATCCTTTGGATAATCACGACTTATCAGAACTGGCCAGGTCAGTCTCGGATGTAAATTATGGAATTGGATCAGACGGTATGATTTTGATCTGTCCTTCAGATAAAGCTGATTTCCGTATGAGAATTTTCAACGCGGACGGTTCGGAGGGGAAAAATTGCGGCAACGGCTTGCGATGCACAGCGAAGTATTTGTACGATAATGGTTATTCCGAATCCAGTCAATTTACGATTGAAACGTTGGGCGAAATCGTCGAAGTTGAAGTTGAACTGGAGACGAATCATAAGTCCACTGTTCGAAGTGTAAAGGTGGATATGGGAGAACCTAAGCTGCAAAAAGCAGATTTGCCGATGGAAGGCGATCCTTTCTCCTCGACAATCAATGAACCTGTCATCATTGAAAATCAAGAATTTCACATGACTTGCTTATCCATGGGCAATCCTCACGCCATTTTGTTTGTAGACGACGTTAAAAAATTTCCACTGGAACGATGGGGCCCGAAAATTGAACATGCCACATTATTTCCAGAAAGAGTAAATGTTGGTATTGTTCACGTGTTGAATGAACAAGAGATCGATTATCGTGTATGGGAAAGAGGATCAGGATTAACGATGGCTTGTGGTACAGGAGCTTGTGCTGCAGTAGTTGCCGCGGCATTGAACAATCGGCTGAAAAGAGAACTTCCTATTACCGTCCATTTGCCCGGCGGGGATTTGACTATACTATGGGATGCGAATAATCATGTGTGGAAGAGTGGGCCAGCTGAATATATTTGCCATGGGGAACTAGCAATAGAAACATGCCAAACGTTGTTTTCAAGATGATGCTGAAATGCTTTATTCACGAACATTTCATTAATAAATGTGAAAAATGTTCGTTAATAGGGCGGAAAGTGCAAATAATATGTCGTTTAATCTAAATAAATGTTCATGAATACGTGTTATGATTTTTAAGAATAAGAGAAAAATCATATGGGAGGAGCAAGGAAGCATGCAGAAACATTATTCGAAGGAACACATTCTAAACATTGCTCAAGAGGAAAATGTTCGCTACATTCGATTACAGTTCACAGACTTGTTTGGAACGATTAAAAACATCGAAATTCCGATAAGTCAGTTGCCGAAGGCATTAGATAACAAGATGATGTTTGACGGCTCGTCCATTGAAGGCTTCGTTCGGATTGAGGAATCCGATATGTACCTCTATCCGGATCTGGACACATGGATTATCTACCCGTGGGAAGCAGAGAAAGGAAAAATTGCAGCGCTCATTTGCGACGTATACACTCCCGATGGCAAACCGTTTGCAGGAGATCCACGCGGAATCCTTAAGAGGGCATTAAAAGAGATGGAATCTATGGGCTTTACAGTGATGAATGTAGGTCCGGAGCCAGAGTTTTTCCTCTTTAAAACTGACGAACACGGATATCCGATGTTAGAGCTGAATGATAGTGGAGGTTATTTCGATCTTGCGCCAACCGATCTCGGAGAAAATTGCCGTAGAGAAATTGTGTTGACGCTTGAAGAGATGGGTTTTGAAATCGAAGCTTCCCACCACGAAGTAGCTCCAGGCCAACATGAGATTGACTTTAAATATGCAAATGCAGTAACCGCAGCGGATCAAATCCAAATGTTCAAGCTGGTAGTTAAAAATATTGCTAGAAAGCATGGGCTTCATGCCACCTTCATGCCTAAGCCGCTGTTTGGAATGAACGGTTCTGGTATGCATTGCCATCAATCGCTTGCACGTGGCAGCGAGAATATGTTCGCCAGCGAACAGGATGAACTAGGTTTAAGCGAAACCGCTAAAAGCTACACGGCAGGTATTTTAAAGCATGCGCGGGCTTTCGCTGCCATTACGAATCCAACGGTTAATTCCTACAAGCGGTTGGTACCAGGATATGAAGCTCCTTGCTATATTGCCTGGTCCGCTAAGAACCGCAGCCCTCTCGTCAGAGTTCCTGCTAGTGGCGGAGCAAGTACAAGAATTGAATTAAGAAACCCCGATCCTTCAGCAAATCCGTATCTTGCCCTGGCAGTCATGCTCGCTTCCGGTTTGGACGGAATCAAGAACCAACTTCCTCTAGCGGATCCTGTGAATCAAAATATTTATACAATGGAGAAAGCTGATAAGGAAGACTTAGGTATCGTCAGCTTGCCTTCCAACTTGAAAGAAGCCATTGATGAGCTGGTCAACGATGAAGTATTGACGAAAGTATTGGGGGCTCATGCACTCGAACGGTTTGTAGAAGCCAAACAAATCGAATGGGATCATTTCCGAACACAGGTCCACCCGTGGGAGCGTGAGCAATACATGACCTTATATTAGGGAGTGATCGGTTGTGAAAAAAATAGAAGCCATTATTCGGCCTGAGAAATTTCAAGAATTGCGGGATCAACTGTACAGCATTGGTATCGGTGGCTTAACCGTTACTGAAGCTGCCGGCACAGGCAAACAGAAAGGAAAGCAAGGCCTGTTTCGAGGGACAACATTCGAAATCCAATTGCTACCTAAACTTAAATTGGACATTGTCATGGATGATCATCAGGTGAATGATGTTGTCAATTTAATTATCGAGACTTGCGGTACGGATACGATAGGCGATGGCAAAATATTTATTCTTCCAGTTGAGGAAACAATTCGTATCCGTACTGGAGAAAGAGGTACGAAAGCCATTCTATAAATCAAAGGAGAGAACCTGAGCTATGGTAACGTTAGAATCTTTGGAATCTTCAATTAACCTTGTTTGGGTCATGCTTGCAGCATTTCTAGTATTCTTCATGCATGCGGGCTTTACTATGGTAGAATCAGGGTTCACTAGAGCGAAAAACTCATTAAATATTATTATGAAAAACTTCTTAACGATTAGTTTAGGTTCCTTAGTTTATTTTATGATTGGATTTGGGATCATGTTTGGTGATTCGGCTGGTGGACTTTTTGGTATGAATGGATTCATGCTAAGTGGGCGTGAAGACATCGACTTCTTCGTATTCCAAGCTATGTTCGCTGCTACTTGCGCTACGATAATATCTGGCGCAGTAGCAGAAAGAATTAAATTTTCCAGCTATATTCAAATAACTATCGTGATGACGGCTGTTATTTATCCGGTGGTCGGACACTGGATTTGGAATGACGGCTGGTTGGCTGAGATGGGTTTCTCCGATTTTGCCGGTTCAACGGTGGTTCACTTAACCGGTGCAACTGCTGCATTAATTGCCGTTTTATTCCTTGGACCCAGGCTCGGGAAATATACAGGCAGCCAAGTCAACGCAATTCCTGCCCACAATATGCCTTTGGGAGCCATCGGAGTTTTCATTCTCTGGTTGGGCTGGTTCGGCTTTAATGGCGGAAGCACGCTCGCGGCAGATCCGAGTCTTGTACCTGCCGTCGTTGCGACAACACTGCTTTCCACCTCCGCATCTCTGGTTTCTGCTACGCTTTATACAAAAATTCGTTACGGCAAAATTGACCCTTCATTTTCACTGAATGGTGTGTTAGGCGGCTTGGTTGGCATTACTGCAGGAGCAGCCGAAATTTCACCTGGCGGATCCATTATCGTCGGGTTGGTTTCCGGGATCGTTCTTGTGGTCGGAGTTCGCTTTCTTGAGACTAGGCTAAAAGTCGATGATCCGGTCGGAGCGATTGCCG
The DNA here is from genome assembly GCF_003097615.1 of Pueribacillus theae. Lineage (NCBI taxonomy): Bacteria > Bacillati > Bacillota > Bacilli > Caryophanales > Bacillaceae > Pueribacillus > Pueribacillus theae. The sequence continues at coordinate 4,391 of NZ_QCZG01000002.1, read as the reverse complement.
TACACGGCTTATGCGGAATCTGGGGTACACTGTCGGTCGGGTTGTTCTCTACCTCAACGGGGCTATTCTACGGAGGAGGCTTTCACCAACTTGGAATTCAAGCCCTCGGAATTCTGTCGGTTAGCGCTTGGACGATGATTGTAATGGGGATAGCGATCTTCGTACTGACCCGTTTCGCATCGATACGAGTTTCCGAGCAGGAAGAATTGTCTGGGTTGGATTTTACCGAGTACGGTTCCAATGCTTATGAATTAAAAGAAAGATTGCTCGACAATGGAAGCCAATCAAGCACGGTTAACGATGATTTTACGCGAGGTCATCTCGCCGATCGATTAAATAATTTAAACAATTCGTTAAGTAAAACTTCCCTTTAAAGATTAGGAGCGGTTCCCGCAACCAAACTAGATGCTGCGGGAACCGCTCTATAGTTTTTTCGTCAATGATTTGAAAGTTAGTTATGAAGTACGAACATGTATGGACTGTTCCACTAAATATTGCTTGATGTCGGAAATCGTCTGCTCCTGATAATGGAGCATCGAAGCAACGAGAGCAGCATCCGCTCCTCCATATTGAAAAACATCACTTATGTGCAACAATTGACCTGCCCCGCCGGAGGCGATTATTGGAATGTTTACTGCCTTCGAAAGTGTTTTTATTAAGGCAGTATCATAGCCGTTCTTCATACCGTCTCTGTCTATGCTTGTGCAAACAATTTCACCGGCGCCTAATTGCTCTGCTTGTTGAGCCCATTCTATCGCATCCATTCCAGTGCTTGTGTGGGCCGAATGCGTGTAAACTTCCCAGCGGATTGTCTCGCCATGCTGATTTTTTATTGCTTTTGCATCCAATGCCAATACAACACATTGTTTCCCAAATATATCCGCGGCTTCAGTTAATAACTCTGGCCTATGAACTGCTGCTGTATTGACCCCTACTTTATCAGCGCCGGCTCTCAATACATTTCTAATATCATCAATTGTGCGTATGCCACCAACAACAGAGAAAGGAATATAAAGTTTTTCGGCTACACGTCGAATCCAATCGTACTTTACATCATGTTTTTGAACGGAAGCCGTAGTATCTAAATAAAACAATTCGTCGGCTCCCTGCTCGGCGTACTTCTTTCCAAGCTCTGCTGGATCCCCAATAACCGTAGGGTTTCGAAACTGTACGTATTTAACGGCTTTGTTATTGGCGACATCAATTGCGGGAATTATCCGCTTCTTAAGCATTAATCCATTACCCCCTCAGCATTCCCTACAGAAGTTGTTTAAAATGGTTAGTCCGGCTTCGGAACTTTTTCCGGATGAAATTGTACCCCTATAACATTGTCCCTAGCGATCACTGAGCAAAAATCATGACTATAGTTTGTTAGACCAATCACGTCACTTTCATGTAGGGGTTGAACATAAAACGAATGAACAAAATAAAAATCACAACGATCTGGAATACCTTTATATATGGGATGCTTCATTATTTGTTGAACCTCATTCCAACCCATATGGGGAACCTTAACCCCTTGATGAAAAGGAATGACAGTTCCTTCAAAAATGGACAAACAATCGGTTTCATTTTCTTTGCTGAATTCCAGCAGCAGCTGCATTCCCAAGCAGATCCCAAGAAAAGGTACCCCTTCGGTTATACACTTCTTAATTTGTTTATCCATTCCGAGCTTTTTTATTATCTGCATTGTTTTTCCCGCATTACCTACACCAGGGAAAATGATTTTGTTAATTCCGTGAAATTCATCCGGCTTACTCATGATTTTTGTAGTAAATCCGAGCTTTTTTATTGCTTTTTCAATACTGTGTAAATTTCCAGCTCCGTAATCAATAATTCCAATCATGCATTAACCTCCACACCTAGAATGAACAAAATATATTATACTTCATCACTCTAATAAAGTAAAGCGTATTTCGTCAAAAAGACGAACTTTTTTATAGAAAATAAGAAAAATGTTCGGATTAACATTGACATCGTGCTAGGAAAATCGCTAAAATAAAGAAGAAAAAATGAAAAAGCTTGCACCTCCAAAGGGTGCTCCACAGGAGGCCGTGGCATGTCTATTGCAATTTCAAGCGCCGAGCCTTACGTAATGGCTCCGTTCGTGTATAAAGGTAAGGTTCGCGAATTGTATGACCTTGGGGAACATTATTTGATTGTGGTAACGGATCGTATTTCGGCCTTCGATTACGTGCTTAGACCATCGGTGTCCGACAAGGGGTGCTTGCTGAATCGGCTCAGCTGCTTTTGGTTCGAGGAAACCGCATCCCTTCAGCCGAATCATCTGGTTCATGCGGACGTTGATCGATTGGGGGATATTATTTCTAACCGTACGATTATGAAGGACCGAGTTATGGTGACTCGTAAAGCTCAGCCTATCAAAATCGAATGTATTGTTCGCGGCTATATTACCGGGGGCGGTTGGAGACAGTACCAGCAAACAGGTCAAATCAACGGTATTCCACTTCCATCAGGCATGCGAAAAAACGAACGGTTTGACCGTCCAATTTTCACACCTTCCGCAAAGAACGATGCTGGGCACGACGAGGATATATCTCTGGCCCGAATGAAGGAACTGGTCGGAGCCGAATTGGCTATACAATTAATGGAAAAAAGCATTCAGCTTTATGAATATGCACACGCGTACTGCGAACAGCGAGGCATTGTTTTAGCTGATACGAAATTTGAGTTTGGACTTATCAACGGACAAATTATTCTGATTGATGAACTGTTTACTCCGGATTCCTCGCGTTTTTGGGCTAAGGAGAATTATACGCTCGATGCTCAAATCGAGAGTATGGACAAAGAACCGGTACGCACTTACTTGTCAGGCTCGGGATGGGATAAAAATAGCGAACCCGACATATTGCCCGCTCACGTCGTGAAGGAAACCTCTCGTAGGTATAAGGAGATATATTATCGCCTAACGGGTCAGCAGTATATTCGTTAAACTAGGTAAACGGCTGCTTTGTAGCAACTTTTATCCGTGCGAGTTGCTCGTATTGGGTGCAGTTAGTTTGAGGGAGGATTGTTTCGCAGAGTAGACTGGCATACCTTATGAACTGGGCCAATAAAAAAGCCGCTATCCTGGACGTCACCTTTATTGCAACAAGCCAAGAGCTGAGTGAAAGGGGGAAAATCAAGCTTTCCTCTTTTCGAAAAGAGTGGCAACGATCCCAATGATGTGGAAAACATCTGGAAAGAGGGGTAGAAATGCAACAGCTTCAACAACAAATTATAAAACAATTGAATGTAAAACCGTTTATTGATTGTCAGTCGGAAATTAACGAACGAATAGATTTTTTAATGAAATATCTCCTAAAGACAGAAAAAAAGGGATTTATACTGGGTATTTCGGGAGGGCAAGACTCTTCGTTAGCAGGCAAACTGTTACAGAGTGCAGTCGAGAAATTGCGACGCGAAACGAAGAGGGAATATCAATTCATTGCAGTACGGTTACCTTACGGGATACAAATTGACGAAGATGACGCACAACAGGCACTGGAATTTATTAAGCCTGATCGTATTATTTCGGTCAATATTAAAGAAGCAGTAGACAGTTCCGTACGAGCGTTTCAGAAAGGAACCAATGAATCGATTACAGATTATCTTAAGGGCAATATAAAAGCCAGGGAGAGAATGAAAGTCCATTATGACCTTGCTGGTTACTATGACCTGTTAGTAGCAGGCACCGACCATGCAGCTGAGGCATTGACCGGGTTCTTCACAAAATATGGCGATGGAGGATGCGACGTAGTGCCGCTTGCAGGATTGAACAAACGGCAAGGTCAAAAATTGCTAGCATTTTTAGGTGCTCCAAAACGGTTATATTTAAAAACGCCTACAGCCGATTTGTTAGATAATCGACCTGGTCGTTCTGATGAAGAGGAATTAGGTTTGAAGTACGAAGAAATAGATGATTATTTAGAAGGTAAAAAACTGCCAGAAGAAATTGTGCGGAAAATAGAGAGAAGATACCTTCAAACAGAACATAAACGAAGATTGCCGGTTACGCCTACAGATACATGGTGGATAAGCAAATAAAAAGGGCGGGGCATCTATAACGAGTTTTGGAAGCACGTGCAAGTCGCCGCAGTCCATGTGATGTGTGCTTGCTTATTTTTTACATTTAAATCAACTCTTCAGTTGACTCCAGCTTTTGAAAGGGATCATACTTATAAAAATATTGTGCCTTTAAATACAGTCCAGAGAGACTGGCAAGGTGAACGATATAGCAAACGGAACGATTGCTCCTAAAGTGTGTCCGTACCGGCTGTTATATTTTGTGAGTGAAATTGACTCCTTGCCTAAGGGCAAGGAATTTTTGTGAAAAGAAAACCATACGCTAGGCGTATGGTTCCGGAAAGCTTTCAGCGATGTATCAAAAA